>NZ_JARCJL010000019.1:0-80248 GCF_028890025.1 Phaeobacter sp. PT47_59 | reverse complement strand
TCCACCATCAGAATCCATCCCGGTGTCAGCCGCAAGACGCGCCTGTCAGCTCGTCACCGCCATATGCGATTCCCCTGGGGTCTGGTCAGTGTCTAGTTTCGCTTTTTGAGGTTTTGGAACTGCCCTGAAAATCGCAATCTCTGCCTGTTTGGACATTCGGAACGGTTTCCCCAAGCGACTGCCAAGTCCGCGTTCTGTGAGTTCGTTCACCTTCGGATTTCGCATCCGCAGCGAACGGCAGGTATGTGGGTTGCGAACGCAGCATCCAAATCGGGTGCTTAATGTCGGCCCTGGGCCGTCCTTGAAGACGGCCCAAGTTATTAGATTTCAATTGCCTCTGCAATCGCAAGAGCATCCTCAAGCTCGACGCCGAGGTATCTGACGGTGCTGTCCATCTTCGTGTGGCCCAACAGCAGCTGGACTGCACGCAGGTTGCCCGTTTTTTTGTAGATTTGCGTCACCTTCGTGCGCCGCATCGAGTGCGTGCCGTATGCGCTCGCCTCCAGGCCGATCGACGTCACCCAATCACGGACAATCCGCGCATATTGGCGGGTCGAAATATGCAGCCGCTCGTGAAACCGGCCGGGCCAGAGGTATTCGGATCCGACCATCAGCGGGTCCTGCATCCACCTTTCGAGCGAGGCTCGGGTGCCTTCCGATATTTCGAAGCGGACCGGTTTCTGCGTCTTGCTCTGCAGAACCGACGCTCGTTCCTTGATCTGGCCAGATGCCATGACATCGACGACCTTCATTTTGACCAGATCGCAGCCACGCAGTTTACTGTCGATGGCCAGGTTGAAGAGCGCCAGGTCACGATGGTTCTCGGCCAGTTCAAGTCGAACTCGGATCGCCCAGACGTGCTTTGGCTTCAGCGGTCGTTTCTGGCCAACGATACGTCCTTTGTTCCAAGCGGGGCGCAAAGCGCGAATAGCAGGTAAGTTTGGTGTTTCCATGACTGATCCTCCGATCCGCCATGCCCTCCCACATCGACAACCCGACGTTGACAAGGCATGATATCACAAGATGCTGCGACGCATCCGAGGTCTGCTGTGAGCCCACTTTACCTTGTTTCTGTCCTGCGGCGAATGTGCAGTGTGCTGCTGCGCAAGTTATTGGGTTGCTCCATTGTTTATTATGGCCCACGATTACCAGCAGGCTTTCGGGAGAATTGAATTGACGACAGATAAAAAACAAATGGACAAACAGGTAACAGTCGCTCGAGATCGGATCATTTCTCTATCCGACCCGAAGGCTCTTTTGCGTTTTCATGAGAATGTCGAACGGTTTCAGGGCATTGATGATGTACAGCGCGAAGATCTCATTCAATTGATTGAAGAACGGCTGCGAAGTGTTTCGCCGAGTGCAGCCACAAAAGTGTTTGGTCCAAAGGATTCTGAAGCCCGAGAGTTTCTTGAACAGGTATTCCTGCGAACCTGCTCGGAGTTTGACTTGTCCCAAAATCAAGTCAAGAACGGTGTAAAAACCGGCGGCGACATGATCGCAGGTCGAAAGCACGTCGATGTCTACATATCCTACAAAAACAACGACAAATGGCGCACCTCACTCGCCTGGTTGCAGGATACTCCGGCAGACGTTCCATATTTGCGTGTAGAGAAGCTTCAGGTCGGATCACAGGACAAGACCAATCGAGAAGAGGCGGTGTTTACGGTGCATCAGGTCGAGCTAGCAGAGGAAAAGTACCGACAGATGCTGCAGGCTGTAATCTATCAATGACTTTATTGCTCGAATTACCATCGGTAAAATCCTGTCTGGCTGATAGGTCTTTCTGTAAGCAGACTTTGGCGCAGCCGCAGCGAACCGACGCTTTGTCCCGCAGACCACCAGTTCGCTGTCGCCTGGGTTTTGCGCACGCGGCGAATGTCGGCAATGCGGGCTGCTGGTGCAGCATCGATAGACCGTGTTCAAAGTCGGCTCTGGGCCGGTCGCGCCTGACGCCAGGGCGGGCACCGCGACTTTGCAAAGCTCGCTATCTGCGCATAACCGCATCACAGATGAACCGCGGCGTCCGTCATCCAAACCTCAAGACCGTCCAACAGCACTTCAAAGCGCAAGAAAAAGGCGCCCCGCAGGGCGCCTTTTGATCACTGGTCCAGGAAGCTGCGCAGCTTGCGGCTTCGGCTGGGGTGTTTGAGCTTTCGCAGGGCCTTGGCCTCGATCTGGCGGATCCGCTCGCGGGTCACCGAGAACTGCTGACCGACCTCTTCCAGCGTGTGGTCGGTGTTCATGCCGATGCCAAAGCGCATGCGCAGAACCCGTTCCTCGCGCGGGGTGAGCGAGGCCAGCACCCGGGTGGTGGTTTCCTTGAGGTTTTCCTGAATGGCGCTGTCCAGGGGCAACACCGCGTTCTTGTCCTCGATGAAATCGCCCAGCTGGCTGTCTTCCTCGTCCCCGATGGGGGTTTCGAGGCTGATCGGCTCCTTGGCGATCTTCATCACCTTGCGGACCTTCTCGAGCGGCATCTGCAGCTTTTCGGCCAGCTCTTCCGGCGTCGGCTCGCGGCCGATTTCATGCAGCATCTGACGGCCGGTGCGCACCAGCTTGTTGATCGTCTCGATCATGTGGACCGGGATCCGGATCGTGCGCGCCTGATCCGCAATAGAGCGTGTGATCGCCTGACGGATCCACCAGGTGGCATAGGTCGAGAACTTGTAGCCGCGGCGGTATTCGAACTTGTCCACCGCCTTCATCAGACCGATGTTGCCCTCCTGGATCAGGTCCAGGAACTGCAAACCGCGGTTGGTGTATTTCTTGGCGATCGAGATCACCAGGCGCAGGTTGGCTTCGACCATTTCCTTCTTGGCCTGGCGGGCTTCCTTCTCACCCTTTTGCACCTGCTGCACGATGCGGCGGAATTCCGAGATATCGAGACCCACATACTGGCCGACCTGCGCCATGTCGGCGCGCAGTTCCTCGACCTTCTCGGTGGAGCGTTCGATGAACATCTGCCAGCCCCGGCCCGGCTTTTCCGCCATGTCCGACAGCCAGTTCGGGTCCAGCTCGCGGCCCCGGTATTCCTCGACGAATTCGCGGCGGTTGATGCGGGCCTGGTCGGCCAGCTTCACCATGGCGCTGTCGATCTGCATCACGCGGCGGTTGATGCCGTAAAGCTGGTCGATCAGGGCTTCGATGCGGTTGTTGTGCAGATGCAGCCCGTTCACCAGCTCCACGATTTCGGAGCGCAGCTGCTGGTAGGTCTTTTCGTCCTGCTCGCTGAAGGATCCGTCTTCGTTCAGGGTGGCCGAGATCCGGCTGTCCTGCATTTCGCTCAGCTGGGCGTAATCCGAGGAAATCTGTTCCAGCGTGGTCAGCACGCGATCCTTGAGCGCGGCCTCCATCGCGGCAAGGGACATGTTGGCCTGCTCGTCCTCGTCATCATCGTCATCGCTGGCGATGGGGTTGCCGTCGGCATCCAGCTCGGGGCCTTTGTCTTCCTTGGCGGGTTTGGCGGCCCCGGCAGCCGCGCCGGTATCCACCACCGGTTCGCTGACTTCGCCCTCTTCGTCCATCTGGTTGCCAAAGGTGGCCTCCAGATCGATGACATCGCGCAGCAGGATGTCTTCGGACAGGAGTTCGTCGTGCCAGATGGTGATCGCCTGGAAGGTCAGCGGGCTTTCGCACAGACCCAGGATCATCGTGTTGCGGCCGGCCTCGATCCGCTTGGCGATGGCGATCTCGCCCTCGCGCGACAGCAGTTCGACCGAGCCCATCTCGCGCAGGTACATGCGCACCGGATCGTCGGTACGGTCCAGCTTTTCGGTGGCAGCACCGGCAACCGCGACTTCACGGTTGGATTCGGTGGTCACAAGTTCGGTCGAGCCCTTGTTCTGCTCTTCCTCCTCGGCCTCTTCGTCCTCGATGATATTGATGCCCATTTCGGACAGCATCGACATCACGTCTTCGATCTGTTCCGAGCTGACCTGATCCGGCGGCAGAACCTGATTGAGCTGATCGTAGGTGATGTAGCCCTTCTCGCGCGCCTCGGCGATCATCTTCTTGACCTGGGCCTGGCTCATGTCCAGCGAGATTTCGGCTTCCTGATCGTCAGGTTTGCGGTCGTCGGTGTCTTTGGCGGCCATTCATTGCTCCTCTAAGAGGCTGGGGCGATTCGGATAGCGCGAATCATTAGCCGGAACTGATGATTCGTCACCCCATTTACCCAATTTTCTTTTGCTCTTCCTTAGGAAAACACCCTTTTTGCGCGGATGTGTCATTTGTCGGAAAAGCCGATTCTGTCCAAAAGGGCGCCAAAGGCGTCGCGTTCCTCGCGATCGAGCCGGGCGCCATTCTCGCCTACGTCATATTGCGCCCTGTCTTCATTTTCGCTTCGCACGGCCCTGTTGCGCGCCTCGGCGGCCTGTTTCAGGCGCCAGGTCAAAGCCTCATCCGCAAGACCGATCAGGTCTTCCTGTGCCTCAGCCAGTTCCGCATCCAGCCCCCTGAGCGCTTCGAGCTTTGCGATTTCCTCGGCCAGGGTCAGGCGCGCGGCCTCCTCATCGCCTGGTTTGCGCAGACAGGGCACAATTGCCACATGGCGCAGGGCAAAGAGGTTTTCAAGGGCATGGGGGCCAAGCGCGTATTGGATTTCCTCTTTCAGCCGCTCAGGGGCCGCAACGCCATGGCGCAGGACCATGTCGCGCAGGGCGGCCAGATCCGGGTCGGTGCAGATCATCCGCTCGAGATTGGTTTCAAACTCGGGGATCACCGCAGGCGTGGTGATCACCACCGCCAGGATCACCGCTTCGCGGGCGCGGGCCAGGGTCGCCTCATCGGCGGCCGCCAGGAGCGAACTGCGAGTGGTTGCCAGCGGTACCGAAGCCCCCCCTTGCCCGCGCCAGGGCGCGCGCGCGCCATCACGAAAGCCACCTGCCCCGCCGCCTCCGCCTGCCTTGCGGCGCGGTGTGAAACCGTCGTCGCGAGGCGGCCGGTTGCCCCGGAACAGCTGCCAGCGCAGCTCCTTGATGTCCTCGCCATAATGCCTGCGGATCGACGGATCGCGGATCAGGCGGATCCTCTCGCGCAGGGCCTTGTCGAGCGCCGCCTTGCGTTCGGGGCTGTCAAAGACGCGACCTTCGGTTTCGCGCTGCCACAGGAGCTTCACCATGGGCATGGCCTGATCCAGCACCGCCTGCACTGCGGCAGGGCCTTCGCTACGGATCATGTCATCGGGGTCTTTCCCCTCGGGCATGATGGCAAAGCGCAGGGATTTCCCGGCTTCCAGGCGCGGCAGGGCCAGATCGATCAGCCGCATGGCAGCGCGGATCCCGGCGGTGTCGCCATCCAGCGCGATAATCGGCTCATCCGACATCCGCCAGAGCATCATCAGCTGGTTTTCCGTAATCGCGGTCCCAAGCGGCGCCACGCAGGAGGCAAAACCACCCTCGGACAGCGCAATCACATCCATATAGCCTTCGGCCACGATCAGCGGCGTGCCCCGCCCGGCAGCGGCGCGGGCCGGTCCGTGGTTGTAAAGGCTGCGCCCCTTGTCGAACAGCTCGGTCTCGGGCGAGTTCAGATATTTGGCGTTGTCATTCGGGTCCATCGCCCGGCCGCCAAAGGCGATTGCGCGGCCGCGCGCATCGCGGATCGGGAACATGATGCGGTTGCGGAAGGTATCATAGGGCTTGCCGCCCTTGTTCGAGGGCTTCGCCAGCCCCGCCCCCATGATCAGGTCCTCGGCCACGCCCTTGCCGCGTAAGTGATCCCAAAGCCCCTGCCAGCCATCCGGGGCAAAGCCGATCTCCCAGCGCTGCAGGGCTTCACCCGTCAGGCCGCGTTTGGCCAGGTAGGCGCGCGCGGCGGTGCCGCCTTGGGTGTTGAGCTGCAGGCGAAAGAACTGCACCGCCTGCTCCATCACATCTGCCAATTGGCTGCGACGATCCTGTTTTTCCTGCGCCTTGGGGTCGCGCTTGGGCATCTCCATGCCCGCTTCCCCGGCAAGGATCTCGACCGCCTCCATGAAGGCGACATTCTCGGTCTCCTGCACGAACTTCAGCGCATCGCCCTTGGCCTGACAGCCAAAGCAGTAATAGAAGCCCTTGCGATCATCGACGTGAAAACTGGCGGATTTCTCGTGGTGAAAGGGGCATGGTGCCCACATGTCGCCCTTGCCCGGGTTCGACTTGCGCTGGTCCCACATGACCTTGCGCCCGACAACATCAGTCAGGCTTATGCGGGTGCGCAATTCGTCAAGAAAACCGGGCGGCAGGGACATATCAGTTCGATTTCAGCTGTTTTTTCATCGCCTGGATCTGATCCCAGTTTTCCAGGCATTGCTGTTCAAAGATGGCACCAAGATCGGCGTTGCGCAGATCGCGCCGCTTCATCCCATAAACATGCTCGGTCAGCTGCGGGATCGCCTTGGAATACTGTTCGGGCCATGCAGGATCCGAGGCCAGGATGACCTCTTCGACCTTCTCCTGCTTCACACGGTCCATCCGCGCAGCCTGCACGGCGGCCATGACCTGGCCCTGGTATTTGCAGCTGTCTTCCTTGCTGTCAGCGGCCTGGGCCGGCGCAGAAGACAGAACGGCCAGGATGGCCGCCACTGGTGCAATCGCTGCGGAAATGCGCTTCATCGATACGCTCCATGAATCAGTCGGTGATCCAGGGAGATTACCTGCGCGCGGCGACGGCTTCCATGGCTGTTTTCAGATCATGCGCCAAGGTTTGCGCAAGCGAGCGGAACACCATGATCTGAAAGCTGTTTGCCCCGATGCGCGTCACCGATGCCATCATGTGGCGCAGCTCGGTGCGCGCGGTATGGCCGCGTTTGAAGGTCTTGCTGCGCAGATCAATGGGGCAAAGACGCGCCAAAACATCTTCGGCCCCCTCCCCTTCCAGCCGCACCACGGCCCAGGCATCGCTCTGATCGGTCAGCGCCGCGTATTCGGCCAGAGATGGATCGGGCGCAGGCCCGGCCAGCAGCGCCATATCCCGACCAAACCAGATCGCCCTGTTCCCCGCCTTGCCGGTGCTGCGCCCCATAGCGGGCAGTTTCATGCCATGGGCGGCCTCCAGCGCCGCACTCAGGCCCTTTTCCTGATCGTTGAAGGGCGCAAGGCTGGTCAAAGCCCCCAGATCCTCTTCGCTGAGGGACAGGCCGCCGACAGAGACGGGCAGCAGCCCCGCGCAGGGGCTTTTTGCAATGAGTTCAGCCACGGGCGCGCCCTCCTTCCGGGTCAAAGAACTGTGGCTCCACCACCTCGCACATGGCGTCTATGCCGCGCATGTGATCGACCAGGCGGATCTGATCGCCGATCCTATCCCGCCCGCCACTGAGGAAACCCAGCGCGATGGAGTGGCCCAGCGTGGGCGAGAAACAGGCCGAGGTCACATAGCCCTGGTCATGGATCCGCTCCACCGGGTCTTCGGGGTTGAACAGATGCGCCCCGGCGGTCAGCTGTTTCACCGCGCCGATGGGTTTGAGGCCGACCATCTGCATCCGGTCCTCGGCCATCAACCCGTCGCGGCGGGACATCGGCTTTCCGAAGAAATCCTTCTTCTTCGACATCATCCCCTGCATACCCAGATCACCGGCCGTCACGGTGCCGTTGATTTCCGCATGAGTGATGAAACCCTTCTCGATCCGCAGCACATTGAGCGCCTCCATCCCGTAGGCGCCGCCTCCCAGGCCTTCGGCACGGGCCAGAAGTTCACGGAACAGCGCATCGCCATAGCGGGCGGGCACGGCCAGTTCATAGGCTTCCTCGCCGCTGAAGGAGATACGGAACAGCCGACCCGCGACGCCCATGACCGAAACCTCGCCGCAGGCCATGAAGGGCCAGGTTTTGCTGTCGATCTCGTCATCCAACAGACCATTCAAAAGCGCGCGCGCCTTGGGGCCTGCCACGGCAAATTGCGCCCATTGTTCGGTGACCGAGACGATGCGCACATCCCAATCGGGGCGCAGCACCTGGGTCACATATTCCAGATGCGCCATCACTTGCCCCGCAGCGGCGGTGGTGGTGGTCATCACATAGTGCTGATCGCCCAGCCGCGCGGTGGTGCCGTCATCCATGACAAAACCATCCTCGCGCAGCATCAGACCATAGCGCGCGCGCCCGACCTTCAGGGTCGAGAACATGTTGGTATAGACATAGTCCAAGAGCTTTCCGGCATCCGGCCCCTGGATGTCGATCTTGCCCAAGGTGGAGACATCGCAGACACCGACATGATTGCGCACTAGTGTCACCTCGCGGTCGCAGGACTGGCGCCAGTTGGTTTCCCCGGTTTTCGGGAAATAGGCGGCGCGATACCAGAGCCCGACCTCCAGCTGATGGGCACCGCGCTCCTCGCTCGCCTTATGCGAGGTCAGGAACCGCTGCGGCTTGAAGCCCTGCTCTGCGGCCCCTGCCCCCATGGCTCCAATGCTGACCGGCACGAAGGGGGGGCGGAAGGTGGTGGTGCCGGTTTCGGGAATGCTGCGCCCGGTGGCATCGGCCAGCACCGCCAGCGCCGCGACATTCGAGTTCTTGCCCTGATCCGTCGCCATGCCTTGGGTGGTGTAGCGCTTCATATGCTCGACCGAGCGGAAGTTTTCCCCCGCGGCCTGTTTCACATCCTTCACGGTCACGTCGTTCTGGAAATCAAGCCAGGCGCGTCCCTTGCCCGGCACGTCCCAGAGCGGCGAAATCCGGTAGGGATCATCCTCGGCCTGCGGCAGATCGGCAGTTGGCACCTTCAGGCCCAGCGCCTCCAGCGCCTGGCCTGCGGCTGCAGCCCCGTCGCGCAGGGCACCGGCGGTGGAGAATTCGCCATTGCAGGCCCCCGCTGTCACCATGCCCGGCACGCTGCCCTCCTTCGGCACAAAGGCCGCGATGTCGCGCCGCCAGGTGGGCCGCGCGTTCAGATGGCAGGTCAGATGCACCGAGGGGTTCCAGCCCCCCGACATGGCCAGACAATCGCTCTGGATCTTCTCCTCTCCGGCGACGGAGCGCACGGTGATGCTTTCCAGCCGTTTGCGCCCATCCGCATCGCAGACCTGCGCGCCCTTGATCACCGGGAACAACTCGCTGTCCGGCGCATCATGGCGGCTGTCGATCAGGGCGGCCACATGGACGCCCGCCGTTGCCAGATCGCGGGCGGTGCGATGGGCGTCGTCATTATTGGCAAAGACCGTGACCCGTTCGCCCGGCGCCACCCCCCAGCGGTTGAGATAGGCGCGCATGGCGCTGGCGGTCATGATGCCGGGACGGTCGTTGTTGCGAAAGGCTACGGGGCGTTCAATCGCCCCTGCCGCCAGCACGGCGCGTTTCGCCGCGATGCGCCAGAAGCACTCGCGCGGAAGGTGGCTTTCCTTCAGCGAATGGCGGCGCGGCCTGTGATGGGCAACACGCTCCAATGCGCCATAGGTGCCCTGATCATAGGCGCCTGTCACGGCCGTGCGCGTCATCAGCCGCACGTTGTCCATAGACGAGAGTTCCTTCAGAACCTCCGCCACCCAGAGGTGGGCGGGCATGCCGTCCACCTCTTCGACCTCGGCCAGAAGGCGGCCGCCCATTCGGCTGTCCTCTTCGGCCAGGATCACGTCGGCGCCCGCGCGCGCGGCCACCAGTGCCGCCATCAGACCGGCAGGCCCCGATCCGATCACCAGCAGGTCGCAGAAGGCATAGGCCTTTTCGTAGGCATCCGTATCCGCCGCCCCGCTGAGTGCACCCAGCCCCGCCGCGCGGCGGATCATCGGCTCGTAGAGTTTCTCCCAGAAGGCCGCAGGCCACATGAAGGTCTTGTAGTAGAACCCCGCGCCCAGGAAGGGCGCCGCCAGATCGTTCATCGCCATCACGTCATGCTCGACCGAGGGCCAACAGTTCTGGCTACGGGCACTGAGGCCTTCGAAAAGCTCCTGCGTGGTGGCGCGCACATTCGGATCCTGATGCGCGCCGCTGCCGATGGTGACCAGCGCATTCGGCTCTTCGCTGCCTGCGGTCAGGATGCCGCGCGGGCGGTGATATTTGAACGAGCGCCCCACCAGATGCACGCCGTTCGCGAGCAGGGCCGAGGCCAGCGTATCGCCCTCAAGCCCCATCATGTGGCGGCCATTGAAGGAGAACGTGACGGGCTTGCCGCCTTCGATCAGCCCCTTGCCGGGCAGTCTCATGCTCATGCCGCACCTCCAAGACCCGCCTCAGAGGCAAGCGATACCTCAAGGACCTCATGGGTGGCCGTGTTGCGGCGCACCTTCAGCCAGGCCCCGCAGCCCATCTCGTGATACCAGAGTTCATCCAGCGGGCCTGCCGGGTTTTCGCGCAGGTTTACGTACCGGTGCCAGGCGTCCAGACCGGCATCCTCGGCAGGGCGCGGAAGGGCCGCACCGCGATAGGTGAACTCGCGGCGGTCCCTTTCGCCGCAAATGGGACAGGTGATCCTCATGTCTGCCGCTCCCCTGAATAGTCGATCTTTGGCTCTGTCATGACGACGGCAACGCACCTAGTGCAAATTGTGCTGGGCACCGGTCCCCTCCTCGTCCATGAGGCCGATACCGCTGCGGAAGCGGTCCAGCTTGAACCGGGTCGCGGCGCCATGCGGGCGGTCGGTGGCGATGAGGTGGGCATAGACATTGCCTGACCCCGGCGTTGCCTTGAAGCCGCCATAGCACCAGCCGCAATTGAGATAGAGCCCGTCTATGGGGGAATGGTCGATGATGGGCGATCCATCCGGCGTCATATCCATGATGCCGCCCCAGCTGCGCAACAGCCGCGCCTTGCCCACGGCAGGAACCATGGCCATGCAGGTCTCCATCGTGTGTTCGACCATCGGCAGGTTCCCCCGCGCCGCGTAGGAGCTGTAGAAATCAAGGTAGCTGCCAAAGACCAGCCCGCCCTTGTCGGACTGGCTGATATAGAGATGCCCCTCGGCAAAGGTGATGACGTGGTCGATCAGCGGCTTCACCCCTTCCGAGACAAAGGCCTGCAGCACGTGGCTTTCGATCGGCAGGGTCAGCCCCGCCATCTCCGCCACCTGCCCCGAACGCCCGGCCGCCGCCAGTGCCACCTTCTTGGCGCGGATCGGGCCGCGCACGGTCTGCACGCCGGTGACGCGGCCGTTCTCCACATCGATGCCCGTTACCTCGCAGTTCTGGATCAGATCCACCCCGCGCATGTCGGCGCCACGGGCAAAGCCCCAGGCCACCGCATCATGGCGCGCGGTGCCCGCCCGGCGCTGCAACAGCGCGCCCATGATCGGGAAACGGTTGTTGTCAAAGTTGAGATAGGGCGCCATGCGCCGCACGCCTTCGCGGTCCAGCAGTTCCGCATCGTCGCCCTGGTTGATGATGGAGTTGCCACGCCGCACGATGGCATCGCGCTGCCCGTCATTGTGAAACAGGTTGAGGATGCCGCGCTGGGACATCATGGCGTTATAGTTCAACTCCTGCTCCAGGCTCTCCCACAGACGCAGGCTATGGGAATAGAACTCGGAGTTGCCCGGCAGGTAGTAATTGGCGCGCACGATGGTGGTGTTGCGCCCGACATTGCCGCCGCCGATATAGCCGCGCTCCAGCACCGCGACATTGGTGATGCCGTGTTCGGCAGCCAGGTAATAGGCCGTGGCCAGCCCGTGGCCGCCGCCACCGATGATGATCACATCATATTCGCGCTTGGGATCGGGATCGCGCCAATGAGGGCGCCAGCCCTTGTTGCCGGTCAGCCCTTCCTTCAGCACCCGCCATCCGGAAAACCGCATATCGTGACCTCCACCTCTCCGTCGCACCTGCAGGCCGCAATGCCCGCCGCAGATCTTGCCCTAGTGCTAGCGCCTTTGCGGGTCCGCTCCTACCCCCTTTTGCGGGAAAGTCGAAACGAGCCAAGCCGCTACCGGCGCAGTCGACGATTTCTGGGCAGTCCTGTCTAGTTCTGAATGCGACGCTTCGTGGCGCAAGTGGGCAAGGGCGGCAAAAAGGAACATACCGCCCGGACAAAAGGCGCCGGGAAAAGAAAATGGCGGACACAACGGCCCGCCACATCCCAAAAGCTAAGGCTGAATGCGCGCTACAGCCCCTTGGCACGGTAGCTGGCGGCGACCTTTTCGATCGACACCAGATAGGCCGCCGTGCGCAGGTCCATCACGTCGTCGCGTGCATGCCAGACCTCGCGCATGGACTGATAAGCGATGCGCATGGTGTCATCGAGCCCCGAGCGCACCAGTTCCAGCTCATCGGCGCCGCGCAGGTATTTCTCCTTGAAGCGCGGATCCAGCGTCCAGGTCTTGCCAAGGCTTTCCGACAGTTTCTCCAGTTCGTCCACCACCAGCTGGTGGCGCGCCTCTTCCTGGCGGCGCTGCATGCGGCCAAAGCGGATGTGGCTGAGGTTCTTGACCCATTCGAAATAGGAGACGGTCACACCGCCCGCGTTGGCATACATGTCGGGGATGATCACCGTGCCCTTTTCGCGCAGGATCTCATCCGCGCCGGCGGTCACCGGGCCGTTGGCGGCCTCGATGATCAGCGGCGCCTTGATACGTGCGGCGTTGGACATGTTGATGACGCCTTCCAGCGCCGCCGGGATCAGGATATCGCACTCCTGCTCCAGCAGGGTGGCACCATCGGCGGTATGGGTCGCATCCGGATAACCGGCAATGCCGCCATGTTTGACGATCCAGTTGCGCACGGCCTCCACATCCAGCCCCTCTTCGCGGTGCAGGGCGCCGTCGCGTTCGATGATGCCGGTGATCAGGGCGCCGTCTTCCTCGCTCAGGAACTTGGCGGCGTGATAGCCCACATTGCCGAGGCCCTGCACGATCACGCGCTTGCCGTCGAGCTTGCCAGAGAGACCCGCCTTGGCGATATCCTCGGGGTGGCGGAAGAACTCGCGTAGAGCGTATTGCACGCCGCGGCCCGTCGCCTCGACCCGGCCCGCGATGCCGCCGGCATTCAAGGGCTTGCCGGTGACACAGGCGCGGGCGTTGATGTCGGTGGTGTTCATCCGCGCGTATTGATCCGCGATCCAGGCCATTTCCCGTTCGCCCGTGCCCATGTCGGGGGCGGGCACGTTCTGGCTGGGGTGGATCAGGTCGCGCTTGGCCAGCTCATAGGCAAAGCGGCGGGTGATCAGCTCCAGCTCGTGTTCCTCATATTCGCGCGGATCGATGCACAGCCCCCCCTTGGAGCCACCAAAGGGCGCCTCCACCAGGGCACATTTGTAGGTCATCAGCGCCGCCAGCGCCTCGACCTCGTCCTGGTTGACGCCAAGTGCGTAGCGGATACCACCCTTCACTGGCTCCATATGTTCGGAGTGGACCGAGCGATAGCCGGTGAAGGTCTGGATCTTGCCCCGCAGGCGCACGCCGAACCGCACGGTATAGGTCGCATTGCAGACCCGGATCTTTTCCTCCAGCCCCGGCGGCAGGTCCATGATGGAGACCGCGCGGTTGAACATCAAATCTACACTCTCGCGGAAACTGGGTTCGTTCTGGCTGCTCATTGGCATTTCTCCGTGCTTTTGCAACGACTCATGATCAAATCTAAGGCAACTCTGTGCATGGAAGTTTAAGACCTGCGACCTTTTTTACCATTCCAATAAAAAGAATCGCCTCGAACGCATTGGTCTAGTGATTCGATATCCTTCTGAACCGATACTATTTCCCCAGGGGAAACAATCCCTCATTCACCACCCCTCATTGATCCCAGGTCAGGTCACAATCGTTAAGGTTTCGCCCAGGCCGCGCCCCATTTCCGCCATCTTCCCCAAGCAATCATGAAGACCAGTTGCGAAAGGGCGGAGTGCGCCCTGATTGACGGCACGGGACATGGGGGTGTGTTGCATGTGTGCGCGTGGCAAGACCGAAAAAGGCCCAAAGCATAGCGTTCTGAGCGCGCAGGCGGTTCGGCTGCGCGACTTTGCACGCGACGACAGTGGCGCCATGGCCGCGCCGACCATCTTCTTCTTTCTGGCCATGCTGGCGATCGGCGGCATCGGCATCGACCTGATGCGGATGGAGCGGGACCGGACCATACTGCAGTATACCCTGGACCGCGCGGTTCTGGCCGCCGCCGACCTGGATCAACCCCTGTCCCCGGCCTTGGTGGTTCAGGACTACCTCAGCAAGGCGGGTCTGGATGAGTATTACCAGCCCCCCATCGTGGAGCAGGGCCTGGGCTACAAGAAGGTGGAAAGCACGATCAACACCACCTTTGACACCCATATGCTGGAATTCTCGGGCGGCGCCAACATGCCGCTGCATGCCAATGCCCGCGCCGAAGAAAGCATCGACGGGCTGGAAATCTCGCTGGTGCTGGATGTGTCTGGGTCCATGAACTCCAACAGCCGCCTGACCAATCTCAAGGTCGCGGCCAAGGATTTCATCGATACGATGGTGGCCAATACCACCGACGGAAAGATGTCGGTTTCCATCGTCCCTTATGCGACGCAGGTCTCGATCCCGGATGAACTGGCCGAGCAATACAATATCGACCGCCCACAGACCTATGCCAACTGCGTGAACTTCCAGAGTGACCATTTCGACACCACCGCGCTATCCACGACCGAAGCCCTGCAAGGTTCGATGCTGTTCAGCCCTTGGTCGGGGAGTGATTACCGGTCCAGCGGCACGCTCATCAATCAGGAAGTCTGTTCCCACGACGAAGACCGGGAAGTGCTGCTGTTTGAAAAAAACGCAACCACGCTCAAGAACTTCATCCAGAGCCTAACGGCCTGGGGCAATACCTCCATTGATGTCGGCATGAAATGGGGTACCGCCCTTCTGGATCCCAGCGCGCGCCCCGCAATCAACGCGCTTGCCACCGGCGCCGACACGATTGTCCCCAGCGATTTCAGCGCACGCCCCGCAGAATACAACGATTTCGAGACCATCAAGGTCATCGTGCTGATGACCGACGGGCAGAACACCTCGCAATACTACATGAACGAAGACTATCGCAGCGGGGCCACCGGCGTATGGTACAACCCCGAGCAGGGCGTCTATTCCACCTATGACCCGCACAACAACCGCTACTACTGGCACAATCGCGGGATCTGGATGGATCATCCCTATGGCGCCTCCCCCGGCACCGAGTATTGCTATCAATGGTATTATGGCAGCTGCAGGCGCACCGCGACCGAGGGCGGCACCGTCGCGGAGCTGAATTTCGGCGATCTCTATGCCTACACCTCGGTCAAATCAGTCTATTACATGTTCTCCAACGCAATGGGCCGCTCCTATGCGCGCACCTACTGGTACAACTACGTCTATTCCTCCTACGGCAATTCGACCAAGAACGCCCGCACCCGTGCCATCTGCCAGGCGGCCAAGGACCAGGGCATCATCGTCTACACCATCGGCTTCGAGGCCCCCAGCGACGGCGTGGCGGTGCTGCAGGACTGCGCCAGCTCGGATGCCCATTACTTTGACGTGGACGGGTTGGAAATCTCCGATGCCTTTGCCTCCATCGCAACTTCCATCCGCCAGCTGAGGCTGACCCAATGATACGCCGATGCCACACTGCACTCAGACGGTTCCGCCAGCGCGAAGACGGCAATGCCTCGCTGGAATTCGCGATCATCATCCCGGCCTTCCTGATGATCCTGATGTCCACGGTGGAACTGGGGCTGATCAATATCCGCCAGTCGCAGCTGGAACGCGCCCTGGATCAGACCGTACGCGGCATCCGGCTTTCGACCGGGGCCGCCGCCCAGCATGACGCGATCCGCGACGAGGTCTGCGCCCGGTCCGGTTTCATCGACAATTGCGCCACCTCGCTGCGCCTTGAAATGGTGCGGCTCGATCCCTTCAACTGGACCGGCGTGAATGCCACGCCCGACTGCGTCAGCCGCATCGAAGAGGTTCAGCCGGTGCGCACCTTCACCAGCGGTCAATCCAACCAGCTGATGCTGATCCGCGCCTGCATGAAGTTCTCACCGATCTTTTCCGATTGGGGGCTGGGCGGCAGCCTTGGCAAGGACGCGGACGGTCGCGTGAGCCTCTTTGCCGCATCGGCCTTTGTTCAGGAGCCGAGGTAAGCCCATGTTTCACGCCCTGCGCCACCGCCTGAAGACATTCTCCCGCGACAGCGACGGCTCGGTCTCGATCGAATTCGCGATCTATGCGCCGCTGCTTCTGGGGGTCTTTGCCGCCTTTTACACCTTCTTCGATGCCTTCCGTCAGGAAAGCGTGAACCTGAAGGCCGCCTATACGGTATCGGACCTGATCTCGCGGGAGACCACCGCGCTCAACAACGACTATATCGACAGCATGTATGAGATGACCAAGCTGCTGATCCGGTCGGATTCCAACATGAGCCTGCGGGTTTCGGTGATCCGTTGGGATGAGGATGATCAGCGCTACTACGTGGACTGGTCCGCAGTGCGCGGCGGCGCGCTGGAACAATGGACCGATGGCACGATTTCCAACGTCAAGGACGACCTGCCCAACATGCCCGATCAGGAGCGCGTGATCCTGGTGGAGACCCGCAACCAGGTGACACCCGCCTTTCGGGTCGGACTGCCGGACCTGGACATCAACAACTTCGTCTTCACCCGCCCGCGTTTTGCGCCGCTGGTGCGATTTGAGGGCGACGTCGATGCCGGGGGCAGCCACGACGACGGCGCTGGCGATACTGGCGTGGTCGACTAGACAGGCATGACCCGAGGAGGCGTGACCGACGAGGCGCACGCCACCCTCATCCTGCGCCTGTCGTCACAGATCATCGGCCAGTTACCAGTTACCATTGACCAATGGTCAGTCGTCCGGTGGTCAGTCGTCCAGCGTCGTGCCAAGATCGCGCCGCGCGATCATCGCCGCCAGGATTTCCGACATCGCCTTGCTCTGAGAGCCTGGGGTGACACCTCCGACCCCGATCCGGCGCCCCATACGCCACCACAGTCCCGGGAACCAGGCGCGCGGACCCGGCGTCTTGCGGCGCATCAGGAAACCGTTGGAGGGCTTGAAGGCAAAAAAGCCGCGGTCGATGGCTTCGATATCGGCGATGCGGGCAATCTCGGTCCCGTCCGAGCAACGCAACACCTCTTCGGTCAGCTCGATCCGATAGGCGGTCGCCTGCCACATGCGCGCGGCCAGCCAGAGAGCGCCCAGCCCCACCGCCAGCAGGAACACCAGCCAGGCGGCCGAGGGCGGCGATGAAAAGGCCACATAGAGCAGGATCACGCCAACGGCGGCCAGCATGCCGACCCCCATGACACGCCGGGGTCCCGACGCCTCGATCGTTGTCACCACCTCTTCCGCCATGTCGCTGCCTCCTGTGACCTGTTGTGGCGCGGCATAGCGTGAAACGCGGCGGACGAACAGCCCTCGTATCGCGGCCCTGTGAATGCCGGGCGGATCCTAAGCGCCCTATTCTGCTGCGGCCCTGCGGATCCGCACCTCGTGACCACGTTCCTCGGGCTCTTCGTCGACCAGCTCCTGCGGGAAGCCATCGGCCAATACGCTGACGCCCGCCGCCTCTTCCAGCCGTTCGATGATCCGATCCGACTGCGCGCGGCTGCCATAGCGCGCCTGGCCGTCCTGCATGATGCGGATCACCTCGGGCGACAGCTCCAGCGGCACCGCATTGCGTTCGGCGATCGCCTGGAACAGGCCGATGTCCTTGAGCACCAGATCCATGGTGAAATTCACGTCACGGCTGCCCGACAGGATCAGCTGGCTTTCGGTTTCATGTACAAATGAGGTGCCCGAACTGATCCGGATCGCCTCGTAGGTTGTGGCCAGGTCCAGCCCTGCCGCCTTCATCGTGGTCAGCGCTTCGCACAGGGTCAAAAGATTCGCCGTCGCCAGGTAGTTGGTCATCACCTTCAGCGTGCTTGCGGTGCCGATCTCCCCGGTGTGGAGCACGCGGCGCCCCAGGATCGTCAACAGCGGCAGCACCCGCTCGAAGCCGTCGCGCGGCCCGCCCGCAAAGATCGAGATATTGCCGGTGTCGGCGCGATGGCAGCCCCCCGAAACGGGGCATTCCATCGCCAGACCACCGCGCGCCTCGACCGCCTGTGCCAGACGGCGCACTTCGGCCTCGTCCGTGGTCGACATCTCGATCCAGATCTTGCCCTCGGCCACATGGGGCAGCATCTCCTGCATCACCGCATCGCATGCAGCAGGCGACGGCAGGCAGGTGATCACCACATCGCAGGCCTGCATCAGCGCGGCAGGCGATGCCCCCGCCGCGCCGCCGCGGGCGACGAAATCGGCAACCCGCGCCGGATCGAGGTCATGCACCGACAGGTCCACGCCATTGCGCAAGAGGCTGCCCGCCAGCTTGCCGCCCACATTGCCGAGCCCGATAAAGCCGGTCTTCAATCCCTCAGTCATGGTGGCACCCTCGCTTCCGCCTCCTCATTGCCAATCCAGCTTGCAGGGGATCACAGCGGCAAACCTCTCGGAAAACGACAGCGTCGGACCGTTCGCGACCTCCCCCCACTTGCGCGATGGCGCACAGTCTCTGTCGCAGGATGGGGATTTGCGCCCCAGCCATTGGCTCCTATCTTTAGGCAAACGCGAACAGGCCAGGAGCCATCCGATGTCGATCAGACCGATACTTGAGACCCGCAGCGCCATGCCCACGATGGAGGGCGCAGGTGTGAAGCTGCACCGTGCCTTTGGCTTTCAGGATCCAAGCGAGCTGGACCCCTTCCTGCTGTTTGACGATTTCCGCAACGAATTCCCGCAGGACTACCTGCGCGGCTTTCCCTGGCATCCCCACCGCGGCATCGAGACGATAACCTATGTCCTGTCCGGCACGGTCGAGCACGGCGACTCGCTCGGCAATACCGGCACCCTGGGCGCAGGCGATGTGCAATGGATGACCGCCGGCTCCGGCATCCTGCATCAGGAGATGCCGAAGGGAAACGCCCAGGGCCAGATGCACGGCTTCCAGCTCTGGGGCAACCTGCCTTCGAGCCAGAAGATGACCGACCCGCGCTATCAGGATGTCCAGGGCAAGGAGATCCCCGAGGTGATCGACGACGACGGCACCCGCGTGAAGGTCATCGTGGGGGAGTTCTGGGGCAAGAAAGGCCCGGTGGACGGGATCGCGGCAGACCCGCAGTATCTGGATGTCTACGTGCCTGCCGGCGTGCGTAAGACCTTCAAGATCGATACCTACCGGCGCGCATTTGCCTATATCTTTGAAGGCCAAGGCGCCTTTGTCGATGCCTCGCGCCCGCAGGGGGTTCTGCTGGAAAAAGAGGTCGCGGGCGAAGAGCTGCATATCCGCGACATGTCCGGCGACCGCACCCTGGTGCGGTTCGGCACCGGCGAGGAGATCACCGTTCAGGCCGGCCCGGATGGGGTGCGCTTCCTGTTGATTTCAGGCGCTCCGATCGAAGAGCCCGTCGCCTGGCATGGCCCCATCGTGATGAATACCCAGGCCGAGCTGCGCCAGGCCTTCCGGGATCTGAACAACGGCACCTTCATCAAACCGGCGCACTGACCTGAAAGCCTCCCTGCCCCGGGCTGCCGGGGCGGGCCTGGCGTCAGGCCGCCACCGCCTTGCGCACCATGTCCCAGTAGATCGTTTCGACCTCTTCCAGCGACAGGCGCCCGCCCGCGCGATACCAGGTCATCACACCGTTCAGCATGGCGATCACGGCCAGGGTCGCGATCTTGGTGTCCGGGATCTGGAAGGCGCCCTCTTCCACCCCTTGCCTCAGAATGCCCTCCAGCGCGTTCTCATAGCTGCGCCGCATGGATTCGATGCTGGCAAAATTCTCTTCCGAGAGGTTGCGCAGCTCCATATAGGCGATGAATACCGCATCCGGGCGCTCCATGTGATAGCGAATGTGAAAGCGCACGAAGCGCTCCAGCCGGTCCAGGGCGCCATCGGCCACCGGTTCGGCCTGCCAGGCCGCCAACAGATCGCTCATGTGGCGACGCATCAGGCTGAACAGCAGGCTCTGCTTGTCCGAGGTGTAGTTGTAGAGCGCACCGGCCTGCACCCCGACCTCGGCCGCGATCTGCCGCATCGAGACCGCCGCAAACCCATGCTGCGCAAATAGCCTGAGCGCTGCATCGCGGATGCGCGGGCCGGTGATATCGGAATGAGAGCCTTGGGTACGTGCCATGGGCCCAAAGTATCTGAACACGTGTTCAGAAAAAAGCCCCGCCAGAAAAAAGCTCAGCTTGTGCAAGAGCCTGCAATTGTGCATCAAGGATCCGCGCAAGAAGGAGCGACACCATGGTCCAGCCGGGATGGCAGACCCGATTTTCCAGGACGGCCCTGCTGGTCCTGTTGACGGCTGCCGCCACCGCCTGCACGCGGGTGCCTGAAATCGAAGACCGGCTGACGCCGGATCTGCGCGGCGCCGACTATCCCGCTCTCATGCCGCTGGAGCAGAGCGTTCCTCCCCTGCCTGCCCCCGAAGAGGAAAGCCTCCGGCTGGAACGACAGTTGGACGCGCGCAGCGCCCGGCTGAAAGCCCGCGCAGAGGCGCTGCGCCGCGCCCAGTTCTGATCGGTTTTTCGCCGCCATGCGCCTTTGGCCCCCGCTTTCTCTGTCCTGCATGTGCCCGCAGCGTTGCACCGCTGGCCCGAACCGGCTAAGGCGGGGCAAACGAGTTGAGACAAAGGACCTCCCGCCATGACAGAGCCGCTTCGCCTTGGGATTGCAGGTTTGGGCACGGTTGGCGTCGGCGTGGTGAGAATCATTCGCCGCCAGGCCGCATTGCTGGAGGCCCGGACCGGCCGCCCGGTGGTGATCAGCGCGGTCTCCGCCCGCGATGCCAGCAAGGATCGCGGCGTCTCCCTCTCCTCCTATGCCTGGGAGACCGATCCCGTGGCGCTTGCCACCCGCGATGATGTCGATGTCTTCGTCGAACTGATGGGCGGCCATGAAGGCGCGGCCAAGGCGGCGACCGAGGCGGCGCTGGCAGCGGGCAAGGATGTGGTCACCGCCAACAAGGCGCTCTTGGCCATCCACGGCCAGGCCCTGGCCGAACAGGCCGAGGCCGCAGGCCGCGTGATCCGCTTTGAGGCCGCCGTGGCCGGGGGCATCCCGGTGATCAAATCCCTGACCGAAGGGCTGGCAGGCAACGAGATCACCCGTGTGATGGGTGTGATGAACGGCACCTGCAACTACATCCTGACCCAGATGGAAGCCACCGGACAGGGCTATAACGCCCTGTTCGAGGAATGCGGCCGCCTCGGCTATCTGGAAGCAGATCCCAATCTGGACGTGGGCGGCATCGATGCCGGTCACAAGCTGGCGCTTCTGGCGGCGATCGCCTTTGGCACCAAGCCCGATTTCGGCAATGTGCAGCTGGAAGGCATCCAGCGCATCGCCATCGAGGACATCCGCCATGCCGCCGATATGGGCTACCGGATCAAGCTCTTGGGCGTGGCCCGAAAATCCGCGCGCGGTCTGGAACAGCGGATGACCCCCTGCCTGGTGCCTGCGAATTCGCCCCTGGGTCAGCTGGAAGGCGGCACCAACATGGTGGTGATCGAGGGCGACGCGGTCGAGCAGATCGTGCTGCGCGGCCCCGGCGCCGGTGAAGGCCCGACCGCCAGCGCTGTCCTGGGGGATATCTGCGATATCGCCCGTGGCTTCCGCATCGCCACCTTCGGCCAACCTGCGACCACGCTGCAAGAAGCCCCCTCGGCCATCTCGGGCCTGCCCGCGCCCTACTATCTGCGCCTTGCGCTGCAGGACAAACCGGGCGCCATGGCCAAGGTCGCCGCCGCCCTGGGCGATGCCGGCGTTTCCATCGACCGGATGCGCCAATATGGCCATTCCGACACCACCGCCCCGGTGCTGATCGTCACCCACAAATGCACCAGTGCCATGCTGGGCGACGCCCTTGCCGGTCTGACCACGACCGGCGTCGTGGATGGTGAGCCGGTGGCCCTGCGCATCGAAGAACTTTGAGCCGCGAACAGCCCACCCAAGCGCGCGGAAAGCCCTCCGAATGCGGAGGCATCCGCGCTTCCTCCCTTGCCCCAAGCCCCCCGCGCAGGGTATCGACAAGCAACCCATACGGATTGACACAGGATTATTGAGTATGACCTCGACCAGCTCTGACGCCCCCTTTCACGACCGCATGCTGTCCCTTGGCCTGGCCCGGGTCGCCGAGCAGGCTGCGCTGGCCTCGGCCTCTTTGATCGGGCGCGGCGATGAAAAGGCCGCCGATCAGGCCGCCGTCAACGCCATGCGCGAACAGCTGAACCTCTTGGACATCGCAGGCGTCGTCGTCATCGGCGAAGGCGAGCGCGACGAGGCGCCGATGCTGTTCATCGGCGAAGAGGTCGGCACCGGCAATGGCCCCGGCGTGGACATCGCGCTGGATCCGCTCGAAGGCACCACGCTGACCGCCAAGGACATGCCCAACGCGCTGACCGTGATTGCCATGGGTCCGCGCGGCTCGATGCTGCATGCCCCTGACACCTACATGGACAAGCTGGCCATCGGTCCGGGCTATCCCGAAGGCGTTGTCTCGCTCGACATGTCCCCGCGGGAGCGGGTCGAGGCCTTGGCCAAGGCCAAGGGCTGCGCGCCTTCCGATATCACCGTCTGCATTCTGGAACGCCCCCGCCACGAGGCGATGATCGCCGAGGTACGTGAAACCGGCGCCTCGATCCGCCTGATCACCGATGGCGACGTGGCCGGCGTCATGCATTGCGCCGAAAGCGAGATCACCGGTATCGACATGTACATGGGCCAGGGCGGCGCGCCCGAAGGCGTTCTGGCCGCAGCCGCGCTGAAATGCATGGGCGGGCAGATCTTCGGCCGCCTGTTGTTCCGCAACGACGATGAAAAGGGCCGCGCCGCCAAGGCGGGCATCACCGATCTGGACCGCGTCTACAGCCGCGACGAGATGGTCACCCAGGACGTGATCTTTGCCGCCACCGGTGTGACCGGCGGCTCGCTCCTGCCGCGCATCAAGCGCGAGCCGGGCTGGGTCGAGACCACCACGCTTCTGATGCGTTCGAAAACCGGATCGGTGCGCCGCATGTCCTACCGCACCCCGGTCGCGACCAAGGCCTGAGCCAAATAGCCCTCTGACAGGGAGCACGCCTGCCGCGCGGCTCCAGCAGGTTGGCAACATCCAGGGCCGGGTCCAGGCAGGATCCGGCCCTCTTTCATGGGAGTGACAGGTTGAGCTTTCTTGGGGTTGAACAGTCTCTCACCGGGCGCCGCTGGGTCGGCCCCGGCATCGATCAGCAGCGCGCCTCGGAAGGCATGGCGCAACAGACCGGCCTGCCCGCCGCCGTCTGCCAGGTGCTGGCCCGGCGCGGTGTGCCCGCCCATGAGGCCGCCGGGTTTCTGGCGCCCGCCCTGAAGGATCTGCTGCCCGACCCGCGCCGCATGAAGGACATGGAGACAGCCGCCGCGCGCTTCCTGCAGGCCGTCGAGCAGCGCCAGCGCATTGCCGTCTTTGCCGATTACGACGTGGACGGGGGCAGCTCGGCGGCGCTGCTCCTGGTCTGGCTGCGCGCCATGGGGCAGGATGCGACGCTCTATATCCCCGACCGTATCGACGAAGGCTACGGACCGAATGACGCCGCCATGTCGGCGCTCGCCCGCGACCACGACCTGATCGTCTGCGTCGATTGCGGCACGCTTTCGCATGGTCCCATCGCCGCTGCCAAGGGCGCCGATGTCATCGTGCTGGACCACCACCTGGGCGGCGAGACCCTGCCCGACTGCGTTGCCGTGGTGAACCCCAACCGGCAGGACGAAGAGGGCGATCTGGGCTACTTTTGCGCCGCAGGGGTGGTCTTCCTGATGCTGGTGGAGGTGCGCCGCCAGGCCCGCGACAAGGGGCTGGGCACCGGGCCGGACCTGATGGCGCTTTTGGACCTTGTCGCCTTGGCGACGGTGGCTGATGTGGCCCCCTTGATCGGGGCCAACCGGGCGCTGGTGCGCCAGGGGCTGAAGGTCATGGCCGCGCGCAAACGGGTGGGGCTTGTGGCGCTGGCCGATATCAGCCGGATGGATTCGGCGCCCTCCACCTATCACCTTGGCTTTCTGCTTGGCCCGCGGGTCAATGCGGGCGGGCGCATCGGCAAGGCGGATCTGGGCGCGCGGCTCCTGGCGACGGACAACCCGCATGAGGCCGCAGCGCTCGCCGAGCGGCTCGACCAGCTGAACACCGAACGCCGCGACATCGAGAACGCAGTGCGCGCCGCCGCCCTGGAGCAGGCCGAGGCGCGCGGGCTGGACGCACCGCTGGTCTGGGCCGCCGGTGAAGGCTGGCATCCGGGCGTCGTCGGCATCGTTGCCTCGCGCCTGAAAGAGGCCGCAGGCCGCCCTGCCGTGGTGATCGGCCTTGACGGGGACGAGGGCAAGGGATCGGGCCGGTCGGTCAGCGGCATCGACCTTGGCGCTGCCATCCAGCGCCTCGCCAGCGAGGGCCACCTGATCAAGGGCGGCGGTCACAAGATGGCGGCGGGCCTGACGGTGGCGCGCGACAAGCTGGAAGAGGCGATGGCACGCCTTGGCGATCTACTGGCGAAACAGGGCGCAGGCGACCTCGGCCCCGCAGATCTGAAACTGGACGGCATGCTGATGCCCGGTGCGGCCACGGTCGATCTGATCGAACAGATCGAGCAGGCAGGCCCATTCGGTGCCGGAGCCCCTGCCCCGCGCTATGCCTTTGGCGATCTTGAGGTGCGTTTTGCCAAGCGGGTTGGAGAATCGCACCTGAAACTGTCGCTCAGCGATGGTCTGGGCGGTGGCATCGACGCGATCTGTTTCGGGGCCTTCGACACGGCTATGGGGCAGCGCCTGCTCGACCATGGCGGTGCAAGGTTCCATTTTGCCGGGCGGCTGGAGGTCAACACCTGGGGAGGCCGCCAAAGCCCGCAACTGCGCCTAGAAGACGCCGCACCAGCCGCCTGATGGCGCCTCTGTGGTGGGCGCAAAAGAATCTTTCGATGCGCGCATTTTTTCGCTTGCGGCGCAAAGCGGGAATAACTAAACACCGCTCACGCACCAGAGTGGCCCGTTCGTCTATCGGTTAGGACGCCAGGTTTTCAACCTGGAAAGAGGGGTTCGATTCCCCTACGGGCTGCCACTTTCCCCAGATCATTCACCAGCGCTCAACCTTTGAAGCGACGTGACATGTCTGTCGGCGTGCATCTTTGACCATTGGCCAGGACGCACACGAGGTGCCCCCGAAAGGCGCGCCTCCTCTGCCGCTGCGCTGCTCTGATCCTCTCTCAACCCGTGGTGGCTGCTCCGGAAAAGGTAATGGTCGCTAATGCTTGCGAGGACAGGTCTGGGTGCTCCAGATCTGCCATTGAGCGCGCAACGGCAAGGAATGAGTGGCCCCGGACTGGTGTTTTCCGGCCCCGGGGATTTTCTTGCGAATTGCCCGAAAAACACTCTTGCGCCCCCAGAGTACACTGAGTAAACACCGCTCACGCACCAAAGTGGCCCGTTCGTCTATCGGTTAGGACGCCAGGTTTTCAACCTGGAAAGAGGGGTTCGATTCCCCTACGGGCTGCCACTTCCTCCCTGATTTCTGAAAGCAACGCAGCGTCCTGACAGGAAGTATCTCAGGGTATTCGCGTCTTTGGAAAAGTCTCTGCAAGATTTCCGGGGGGAAGACCGCGCGACCTTCGACGCGATTGCGCCCTCCACGGCCCGCACCGGGCAGGTCTGGATCGCGGCGCTCCTCGATCAAGAGGTTGCCTTGGCCGATCGGTCTTGGCACCGGGTCCTCATCGCGGGTGCAGAGCAGCGGCCAATTCACAGCATATCCTCCGGCGCCCCGGATCGTTCAGCCCAGTCGGACGCCCCCAGTCAGAGTGACGGCAACCAGAGCGCCAATTGCGGGAAGGCGATCAGCAAGGCCACCAGCAACAGCGAGCAGAAGATGAACGGAAAGGCCGAGGTGTAGATCTCGCGCATGGTCGTTCCCGGAGGTGCCACACCCTTCATGACGAACAGGAGCAATCCGAAGGGCGGCGTGGTAAAACTGATCTCCAGCGACAAAAGCATGATAAGCGCGAACCAGATCGGATCGAAGTCAAGCGTCTGCGCCAAGGGAAAGAAGATCGGTACCGTCAGGAGCATAATCGAGATCTGCTCCATGAACATGCCCAGCAGCAAGAGCACGGCAAACATCACCAAGAGCATCGCCAAAGGGGCAAGATCAAAGCTGGTTGCCCAATGCACCAGCCCGCGCGATGCCCCGGAGAAGGCCAGAAGCTGGCTGAAGGTGGCCGAGCCAAAGACGATGAGGTAGGCCATCAGCGTGACCCTGAGCGCGCCGATAACGGATTTCTTCATCGCCTCCCATGTCAGGCACCGAAAGAGGGCCGCCAAGATAAGCACCCCGAGCGCGCCAAAGGCGGCGGCCTCGGAAGGGGTGACGAAGCCTTTGATCATCAGCGCGATGATGATGACCATGACGCTGACCATCGGGATGACTTCACGCAACAGCAGTTTCAACTTGGCCCCGAATGACATAGGCGGCACGTCATAGGCAGGGGCGGCTGTCGGATCGATCCGGGTCTGCAGCCAGATCGTGGCGATGTACAAACCGGCCAGGATCAGGCCGGGGATCACGCCCGCGATCAGCAGGGCCGCCACCTCGATCTGCGCCAGGGTCGCCAAAAGCACGGCGAGCGCGGAGGGCGGAATGATGATCGCAAGACCACCCGTGCCCAGGATCGGACCGATGCTCATATGCGATTTATAGCCCCGGCGGCTCATCTCGGGCACCATAAGCGAGCCAAGCAGCGCGGTTGAGCCCATGGAAGAGCCCGACAGCGTGGAAAAGGCGGTGCCGCCCAGCACGGTGACATAGCTGAGCCGCCCCGGCAGGCGCCCCAGAAGCTTGTCGATTGCGGTGAACATGCGCCCGCCAAGGCCCGTGTGAAAGAAGATCTCCCCCATTAGCAGGAACAGCGGAATCGGCATCAGCGCATATTTGGTGAGCGCGCCAAGGCCGTTGTTCAGAAGCTGCATCACGCCGCGTTCGCCGCCCATGAAGACCCATGCGCCGACGATATTGGCCGCCAGGAAGGCCAGGGCAATCGGCATCCCGACCGCCATGAGCAACATGATCGTCCCGATCAACAGGGCCAGCGCCTCGAACCATTCCATTATTCGTGTATCCCTGCTTCGCCGCTATGCATCAATTCCTGGCCAAAGACAAAACGCGAGAACTCAACCGCCATCAGGCCAAAGGACAGCGGGAAGGCGATGGTCAGAAGCCAGCGCGGAAAATAATAGGCGCGGGTGTCGAAATCGCCGCGCGCGATATTGGTCATCACCAGCTCCGCGCCCTTCCACGTCAGGATCGCGCAGACCAGGACGCAGGCGGCGGCCACGGCACGGCTCAGCAGGTGACGGGCTCCTTCGGGCAAGGCGGCCGTCAGCAGTTCGATATGCACATGGCCCTTTTCCCGCACCAGCCAGGGCGCCCCGAGCATCGTCATGTAGAGAAGACCGTATTCAGCAGAGGTGAACAGCCACGCGAAGGGCTGAAGCCCGAGGTTTCGCATCACCACCGAGGTAATCACCGACACCATGATCCACACAAGCGTGAGGCCCGATATGCCAGCCATGCCGTAGAGCAGTGCCTTGTAGGTCGTGTTGATCATTGCCGAGGACTCCGAAAAAGCAGGCCCACCCGGAACGGGCAGGCCTGCAAAGGGGCTTAGTTGGCTGCGTCGAGATCGTAGAACAGCTCGATCAGGCGGTCATAGTTGGCGGTGCCACCGGGCTGACCGGACATCACCTCTTTCATCCGCTCCCAGGTCTTTTCACGGGCCGCGGCAAGGTAGTTGGCCTTGGCCTCCCCTTCGAGCGAGACAACCTTCATGCCCGCCGCATCCAGCGCGGCGAAGTCTTCGTCACGCTTGGCGCGCAGGGCGGCAACGCTGTCTTTCTCGTGCTGGATGGCCACATCCTGAACGATTGTGCGGGCCTCTTCGGACAGCGAATTCCATTTGTCGTTGTTCACGATCACGCCAAGGTCGGTCGAGAAGAAGCACGGCTCGATCCGATAGTTCAGGAATTCGTTCCACTTCAGGTCGATCAGGCCGATCTGGGTCCAGCCAGTCGCATCCACCACACCGCGTTGCAGCGCCGAATAGACCTCGCCGGTGGGCAGGTCGATCACCTGCGCGCCCAGGTAGTTGGTGAAGAAGGCGTTGTAGACGTTGTTGCCGCGCAGCTTGAGCCCCTCGACCTCGAGGTTGCCCGCGTCATCAAAGGTCGGCTCTTCACGGGTCCACAGGTTGTAGCACACGCCGCTGTCGAACCAGCCGAGGTATTTCAGGCCCATCTTCTCCTGGTGGATCTGGTCGATCAGCGCGATGCCGCCGTTTTCGCGTGTTTCCACGGCTGTCAGGTTCGAGGCGACCATGGCGTCTTTTTCAGGCAGCGAACCGCCGTAGAACGAGCCGGGGGTATAGACCATATCCACGATCCCGTCGCGCACCGCATCAGGCTGCTGGAACATGCCGATCGCCTCGGGACCACCGCGCACATCGATCCGAACCACGCCCTTGCCCGCTTCGTTGACCTTGTCGACAAAGCTCAGGAAGCTCTTGGTGTAGATCAGCGTTTCAGGGAAAGCATGCACCGCCGAGATGGTTTCCTCGGCCTTGGCCACGCCCGCAACAAGCGTGGCTCCCGCAAGCAGGCTTGCCATCAGTTTCATTTTCATTTTGTAGTACCTCCGCTGTTTTGAGGTCTGTGCCTCGTTTGTCGGGCCCGTTTTGGGCCGTGATTGCCGCGTGACACGGCTGTTTTCATTCCATCTCTTTCGGCCATGCCCAAGCCGCGGTTTGTCCGCGTTTCTGCTTGAAGGCGGTGATGGCCGCGCTGTGGTTCAGGGTGAGATCGATATCGTCCCAGCCGTTGATCAGTTTCGCGGCCCAGCTGTCATCGAGGACAAAGCCGAATTGCGCCCCGTCCAGCGTGATGCTGCGGGTCTCGATATCGATGGCAATCTCTTGCGGAGCATGCGCAAGAGCCGCTTCCAGGGCGGCAAAGCCTGCATCCTCGACCTTTGCCGGCAGAAGACCGTTGTTGATCGCATTGGCGGCAAAGATATCGCCAAAGCTGGGCGCGATGACCGCGCGGATGCCCGCATCCACCAGCGCATAGACCGCCGCTTCGCGCGAGGATCCGCTGCCGAAATTGCGCCCCGCCACAAGAACGCTGGCGTCGGGATGGGCATTGAGCGGAAACTCCGGGCGCAGCGCCCCCGCCCCGTCGCGGCGCATGTCATGCAGCAGGTAAGAGCCATAGCCCTCGGCGCGCGGCACCGACATGAAGCGCGCCGGGATCAGCTGGTCGGTATCGATATTTGCAACCGGCAGGGAAACGGCCCTACCCCTATGTCTGCGCCACCCCGCCATCACGCCGCCCGTCCTTGAAGAAGCTTGCGCACATCGGTGAGCCTGCCGGTCACGGCGGCCCCGGCCACCATCGCCGGGCTCATCAGATGGGTGCGCGCGCCGCGGCCCTGACGGCCCTTGAAATTGCGGTTGGTGGAGGAGGCACAGCGTTTGCCCTCTTCAACCAGGTCTCCGTTCATGCCCACGCACATGGAACAGCCGGAGGCGCCCCACTCAAGGCCCGCCTCGGTAAAGATACGGTCCAGCCCCTCGGCCTCGGCCTGCGCCTTGACCTGGGCAGAGCCTGGCGAAATGAGGCCCGGCACCACGGCTTTGCGCCCCTTGAGCACGGCAGCCGCAGCGCGCAGATCCTCGATCCTGCCATTGGTGCAGGAGCCGATGAAAACCTGGTCCACCGGGGTGCCTTCCAGCATCGCCCCGGCCCGCAGCCCCATGTAGTCCAGCGCCGCGCGGGAGGCTTCGGCCTTTTCGGGCGGCAAATCGGCGGGATCGGGGATGGTGGCAGTGATCGGCAGGGCCTGTTCGGGACTGGTGCCCCAGGTGACGGTCGGCGCAATCTCGGCGGCGTCCAGCGTGACCTCGCGATCAAACCGCACGCCCGCGTCGCTGGCAAGCGCCGCCCAATCGGCGCAGGCCGCCTGCCAATCCGTGCCTTTGGGCGCAAAACGGCGTCCCTGGAGATAGGCAAAAGTGGTGTCGTCCGGCGCCACCATGCCGAACCGGGCGCCGCCTTCGATCGACAGGTTGCACAGCGTCATCCGCGCTTCCATCGACAGATCCCTGATGGCGCTGCCGGCATATTCCACCGCATGGCCATGGGCGCCATCGGTGCCCAGCCGGGCGATCCAGCACAGCGCGATATCCTTGGCCGTGACTCCGGCGCCAAGCTGGCCCTCAACGGTGATCCGCATCGATTTGGGTTTGCGCTGCCAGACCGTTTGCGTGGCCAGAACATGGGCCACTTCCGTGGCTCCGATACCAAAGGCCAGCGCACCAAAGGCCCCGTGGGTGGAGGTATGGCTATCACCGCAGTTGATCAGAAGACCGGGCAGCGTCAGGCCCTCTTCGGGGCCGACAACATGCACGATGCCCTGATGCGGGTCGTCCAGATCGTAGATCCGCAGCCCATGCGCGGCGGCATTGCCGCGCAGCGTATCGATCATCCGGGCGATCTGCGGGTCGGCGATCCGGGACCGCCCCCGCGTGGGCGCATAGTGATCAACCACCGCAAAGGTTAGCTCCGGTTCGGCCACCGGCAGGCCACGTGCCTTGATCTTGGCAAAGGCGTGATGCGAGCCCTCGTGCACCAGATGCCGATCGACCCACAGCAGGGACACGCCATCCTCGCGCCGCAGCACCTCATGCGCGGCCCATAGCTTGTCCAGCATGGTCTGCGGGGTGCCCATCACTCTTCGCCCTCGCTTTGACCAATGGCAGGTTCCCAATGGCGCGCCGCCCCCCGGCCGACCCGCGTCAGCGGCATTTCAAGCCGGAACATGTCCGGGCGATAAAGCCCCGAGAGATATTCAACCCCATTGCCGTCGATATCGCGCACAACCCGGCGCAGCGACAAGAGCGCCGATCCCTCGGCCACCTCCAACGCCGCAGCCACATCGGGACCGGCAAGCGTGGCGCTCACCGATTGATGCGCCTCCTTGATCTGGACGCCGCTGCGCTCCAAGAGCTTGAACAGCGGTGTCGTGGCAAGATCGTTCTCGGAATAGTTCTGCGCGATCTGGGCCGGCACATATGTTGTCAGATGAGAAAAGGGCACATCCCCGGCCAGGCGCACACGGGTGGCGATCTGAACCTTGCTGCCCCCCTCAAGCCCCATGGCCGCGGCGACGAAATCGGGTGCGCTGCCATAGGAGAAGGACAACAAGCGCGCCGTGGTCTGCTGCCCCATCTCCACAAGCTGCGGCATCAGCGTGTTGAAATCCATCGCGGCAGCTTGACCACCGCCGGCACGGGCACGCACCTTGGTGCCGCTGCCCGCGCGCCGCTCGATCAGGCCGCCCTGGGCCAGTGCCTCCAGCGCGCGGCGCACGGTGACACGGCTGACCCCGAAGGTTTCGGCAAGCTTCTGTTCGCCCGGAAGGCTCTCGCCCTCGCGCAGGTCGCCGGCGGTGATCTGATCGCGCAGCGACAGGTAAACGCGCCGCGCCTTGACCCCTTCTGGCAGTATTTGAACAGCTTCGGCCTGCACCTGTGATTCCCCCAAATATCCAGGGCCGAGCGTAAATGCGTTCGATCCAAAAGCAAGGATTAGTAACATCAATATCCAAAATTTTTCTCTGGAAAGATACAATATATGTATTACAGATAATACCGATTAACCGAGGAATGCTGCCATGCCGATTGTCGAACTGCATGTTTTAGAGGGCTATAACAGTCAGGAAAAACAACGCCTTGGCGAGGCTTTGACGGATGCGGTGCGATTCGTCGTGCCGGCCGCGCCCGATCTCGTGACGGTGATGATCCACGATATGCCGACAGACAGTTATTACCGGGGCCGCAGGCAGCGCAGCCCGGCACCGGCGCGCCCGGATCCCGCGCAGATCGTCAAAGACTACCTCGCCGCGATGGAAGCCCGCGATCTGGAAACCGCGCACGGCCTGCTGGGCGATGGCTTTAGCATGACCTTCCCCGGAACCCGCCCCATGCACAGTCTCGAAGAGCTGATCGAATGGTCGAAACCGCGCTACAAATTCGTCACCAAGACCTATGAAGGCTTTGACGCGATGATGGGCACAAAAGAGGCCGCACTCGTCTATTGCCGCGGCACGCTGCAGGGCGAATACCACGATGGCGGCGCCTTTGACGGCATTCGCTTTATCGACCGCTTCGAGGTCACAGGCGGCAAGATCACGAAACAAGAGGTCTGGAACGACATGGCCGAAGTAAAGGCAAGCACATGAGCGAGATTGATCCCATCACCCTTTCGGTTCTGGCGGGCCGCATGGAGCAGATCGCCGACGAGATGGACGCGACCCTGTTTCGCGCCGCCTTCAACCCGATCATCGCCGAGGCGCATGATGCCAGCCATGGTCTTTATCACGCGACATCGGGCGATACGCTGGTGCAGGGGAAATCGGGCCTGCCCATCTTCGTGGGCGTCATGTCCTTTGCGGTGAAAGCCGTGATCGAAAAGGCCGCCAGGGATGGCGACCTGCAGGATGGCGACATCTATATCTTCAACGACGCCCATATCGGCGGCACCCACCTGTCGGACATGCGCCTGGTGCGGCCCTATTTCCGCGATGGGAAGCTGTTCTGCTATCTCGCCTCGGTCGGGCATTGGCATGACGTGGGCGGTGCTGTGCCGGGCAACTACAACCCGGCCGCAACAGATGTGTTCCAGGAAGCCTTCAACCTGCCGCCGGTGAAACTCGCCCGCGGCGGAAAGATCAACCAGGACATCATCGATATCCTGCTGCGCAACACCCGCCTGCCGCAATCGGCCATGGGGGATCTGAACGGCCAGCTCGGCGCGCTGGATCTGGGCGTCAAGCGGATGGACGAATTGCTGGACGAATATGGCGCCAAGACGATCACCGCCGCGCTGGAAGCACTGGGCCACCGTGCCGAGGCGCTGATGCGGTCGGAACTGACCGATCTGCCCGATGGCCGCTGGGAGGCAGAGGATTATCTCGACAATGACGGGATCACCGATGAGCCGCTGAAGATCCGCATCGCGCTCGAGATCAAGGGCGATGAAATGACGTTGGATTTCACCGGGTCTTCGCCGCAATGCGCGGGGCCTGTGAACATCGCCCTGCCAACCACCGTGGCAACCGCCTATGTGGCGATCAAACATGTCTTTCCCGCCCTGCCCGCCAATGCCGGCGTAATGCGGCCCATCGATGTGATCGTGCCCGAAGGCAGCCTGCTGGCGGCGCAGTTTCCCGCGCCCACGGGGGGCTATACAGAAACCATCCTGCGCATGATCGACGTGGTGTTTTCCGCCTTTGCCCAGGCAGCGCCGGACCGTGTGGTCGCCAATGCCTATGGCACGATCAACGCGCTCTCCATCGCGGGCAAGCGCAAGAACGGACAGCCATGGGTGATGTTCTCCTTCTATGGCGGCGGACATGGCGGCTCGATCGAGACGGACGGGCTCAACCACGGCAATGCGCCCATTTCGACCGCGACGATCCCGCCGCTCGAAATTCTGGAGGCCGCCTATCCGGTGATGTTCCGCAAATGGGCGCTGCGCCCCGACAGCGCCGGTGCAGGCGCCCATCGCGGTGGCATGGGCGCGGTCTATGAGATCGAAGTGCTGGAAGAAAACGGCGCAGAGGCGTTTCTGTTTGGCGAACGCGGGCGATTTGCCCCCAAGGGTATCGCAGGCGGCGGCGATGCGGCGATGAATGCCTTTCAGTATGAACAGGATGACGGCTGGCACAGCCCGCCGCTGGCCTCAAAAATGCGCGGCATCACCCTGAAGGCTGGCCAGGCCGTGCGCCTCGAAACACCGGGCGGCGGCGGCTATGGCGCAACGTCCGAGCGCGACCCCAAGGCCGTGGCCCGCGACGTTGCACGCGGGTTGGTCAGCGAAGAACAGGCAGATGCCATCTATGGCACGAATTGGCGGGAGGGCGCAGCATGAGCAGCCGAATGATTGGTGTCGATGTTGGCGGCACCTTTACGGATGTTTTCGTCCTGAACGAGGCAGAAGGCACCGCAAGCGTCGCCAAGGTCCCCACGACGCGCCCCGATCAATCGGGCGGCTTTCTGGATGGGATCGGGCGCGAGGTTCAGGATCTCTCGGAGATTGCCGTGGTGGTGCATGGCACCACGGCGGGCACCAATGCGCTGCTTGAACGCAAGGGCGCAAAAACCGGAGTGATCTGCACCGAAGGTCTGCGCGATGTCCTGGAAATGCGCCGCCGCGACAGACCGCGCACATGGGGCTTGCGCGGGGATTTCGAACCGGTGGTGGACCGCCGCAACCGGCTGGAAGTGCCCGAGCGGACCCTGGCCGATGGCACCATCCGCACCCCTGTGGACCTGGATGCCGTGCGCAAGGCGGCCAAAACGCTGCAGGAACAGGGCTGCGAAGCCGTGGCGATCCTCTTTGCCAATGCCTATGCCAATACCGCCAACGAAGATGCCGCCGTCGCCGCGCTGCGCGAGGTCTGGCACAATGAACATGTCTCGGCCTCCTCCGAGATCCTGCCGGAAATCCGCGAGTTCGAACGTTTCTCCACCACCGCGCTCAATGCCTATCTGCAACCCGAGGTCTCGGGCTACCTGGGGCGGCTGGAAAACGCGCTCAAGGCGGGGGGCTTTGATGGCGAATTCATGATCGTGCAATCCAATGGCGGCGTCATGGCAGTCGATACCGCCTGCCGCCTGCCGGTGCGCACGGCGCTCTCCGGTCCCGCCGCAGGGGTCATCGCCGCGGGCTATATCGCCCAGTCGGCAGGGTTCGAGAATATCATCACCGGGGATATGGGCGGAACCAGCTTTGATGTGTCGCTGATCGCCGAAGGGCAATCCATGCTGTCGCCGCAGACCGCGATCGATTTCGGCATGGTGGTGCGCAACCCGATGATCGAGATCACCACGATTGGCGCAGGCGGCGGCTCCATCGCCTGGGTCGACAAGGGCGGATTGCTCAACATCGGCCCCGAAAGCGCGGGCAGCAATCCCGGCCCCGTGGCTTACGGCCTTGGCAACACGCGGCCCACCGTGACGGATGCCAATGTGGTGCTGGGCCGGATCGACCCGGACAACCCCATTGGCGGCAAGCTGGACCGTCTGGACGTCGAGGCCGCGAGCCGGGCAATCGACACGCATGTGGGCGCGCCGCTGGGTCTCAGCACCGTCGAAGCCGCCGAGGCCATCCTGAAGGTTGCCAACAGCCGCATGGCGGGGGCAATCCGCCTGGTCAGCATCGAACGCGGCTTTGATCCCAAGCGCTTTGCCTTCATGCCCTTTGGCGGCGGCGGCGCGCTTCATGCGGGCGCGATGCTGGCCGAGGTAGGCATTTCCCGGGCCATCGTGCCGCGCTATCCCGGGGTTACATCCGCCATGGGCTGTGTGATCGCCGATATGCGCCAGGATTTCGTGCAAACCATCAACTCGCTGGTCGACACGCTGGACGCAGCGGCGCTGGGAGCCTTCATGCAGGATCACGCGGACCAGGGCATGGCGCTGTTGGATGCCGCCCGCACCACTTTTGAAGCGCGTGAGCTGAGTTTCGAGCTGGACATGGCCTATATCGGGCAAACCCATACCGTATCGGTGCCCCTGACCGTGAAAACGGCAGGCGGCAAGGTGACCCCTCCGACGCGCGCCGAGATCGAAGAGGCCTTTGACACCGCCTATCGCGCCACCTTTGGCCGGTTGTTGCAGAACGGTGTGCGGCGCATCCTGAACCTGCGCAGCGCCATCACCGGCAAACGCCCGAAATTCGACCTGCACGCTCTGGCGCCCTCCGGGGCAGGCTCGGCCAAGCCGATCGGCCAGAGACAGGTGCATTTTGCCGACGCCTGGTATGACACCGCGATCTATGACCGGCTTGCCCTGCCGGTGGGAACTGTGATCAAAGGCCCTGCAATTCTGACGCAACCCGACACCACTGTTCTGGTCGAGCCCGACTTGCAGGGGCGCGTGGACCGGTTCGGCAACACCATCATCGAACCCTCGGAGGAGGCATCATGAGCAATCCAGCCGCATGGGACATGGCGCGCACGGCGCTTCTGACGATTGATCTGCAGAACGATTTCATCCACCCCGAAGGCGCCTATGGCCGCGCGGGCCAGACGGCGGACAGCATCGCCGCCCTGCCCGATCGCATCGCACCCTTGGCACGGGCCCTGCAGGCCAGGGGCGGGCGCTATTTCTCGGCACAGTTCACCCTGGTGCCGGACAAGGATGGCGAGCCGCTGATCGCGCCGCACCTCAAGGAGTTGCGGCCCTTTCTCGGCAAGGGCGACTTCGCGCCGGGCAGCTTTGGGCACAGCCTTGTGGACAGGCTGCAGCCTGCGGATTTCGTGATCGAGAAGGTCGCCTATTCGGCCTTCTACCAGACGCGGCTGGAATACCTGATGCGCGCACTGGACATCGACCACCTGATCGTCGGCGGCATCGTGACCAATGGCGGCGTGGCCTCGACCTTACGCGATGCGCATCTGCGCAACATAGACACCGTGATGTTGACGGATGGCTGCGCCGCCTTCCGGCAGGAGGTGCATGACGCCACGCTCCTGTCGCTGGGCACGGTGACCCACCAGATGAGCTGCGCTGAGGCGCTGGCCCTGATCGAGGGTGCGTCATGAGCCTGCGCACACGCCTTCAGAACAAGGACATCGTCGTCGCACCTGGGGTCTATGACGGGTTGACCGCCTCTCTGGCCGAAGCCGCAGGTTTTGAGGCGCTGTATCTCAGTGGCGCCGCGGTCGCCTATACGCGACTGGGACGACCTGACATTGGCCTCACCACCGCCTCCGAGATGGCCGATACCATGACGCTGATTGCCGACCGCACCCCGCTGCCGGTGATCATCGACGCCGATACCGGCTTTGGCAATGCGCTCAACGCCCAGCGCACCATGCGGCTTTATGAACGCGCGGGCGCCTCGGCGTTGCAGATGGAGGATCAGACCTACCCCAAGCGCTGCGGCCACCTGGCGGACAAGTCGCTGATCCCTCCTTCTGAAATGGTGGGCAAGATCGCCGCCATGGCCGACGCCCGCACCAGCGACGAGACGCTGATCATCGCCCGCACCGATGCGATTGCCGTCGAGGGATTTGCCGCCGCCGAAGACCGCGCCGAGGCCTATCTCGAGGCAGGCGCGGATGTGCTCTTCATCGAGGCGCCGCAGAACCGCGATCAGCTTGAAACCATTGCACAGCGTTTCGCAACACGCATGCCGCTTCTGGCCAATATGGTCGAAGGCGGCGCCACCCCGATCACCGGCGCGGACGACCTTGAAAGCTTAGGTTTTTCCATCGTCATCTTTCCCGGCGGCATTGTCCGCGCGCTGGCCCGCACCGCGCAGGACTATTACCAGAGCCTGGCGCGGCACGGCTCCAACAAGCCCTTTGCCGACCGGATGTTCGATTTTGGCGGTCTCAACGGCGTGATCGGGACGGATGAGATGCTGAAAAAGGGTGCGCGCTATGACGGCACCGACAGTTGACACCCCGCCCGCGCGTTTTGACCTTGAGGTTGAAACGCTCATCATCGGCGCCGGTGCCTGCGGGCTGGTTGCCGCGCTGTCCGCGCAAGAAGCCGGACAAGAAGTTCTGGTGATCGAGGCCGATGCCATCCCCTCCGGCTCCACCGCCCTGTCGGCGGGGTTGATCCCGGCGGCGGGCACAAGGCTGCAACAGGAGGCGGGTATCGAAGACAGCCCGACCCGGTTCGCCGCCGACATCCAGGCCAAGGCCCACAGTGAGAACGACCCGGCGCTGGTGACTCTTCTGGCAGAAAATGCCGCCCCGGTGATCGACTGGCTGGTGCAGAAACATGGCCTGCCGTTTTCGGTTGTCGATGATTTCGACTATCCCGGCCACTCGGCCCGTCGCATGCATGGGCTGCCGACGCGCGCGGGCACCGAACTGATCGACGCGCTGCGCAGCGCTGCCGAGGAGGCCGGGATCGACATCATCTGCGAACGCCGCGCCGAGACGCTGTTCTTTGCGGGCGGCCTGGTGCATGGCATCGCCGCGCGCCGCCCCGATGGCGGGGTGGAAACCATCGGCTGCCGGCGCCTGATCCTGGCCTGCAACGGCTATGGCGGCAACCGCGCATTGGTCGCCCAGCATATGCCAGAGATCGAAAGCGGGCTGTGGTTCGGACATGACGGCAACCGGGGCGAGGCCGTGCTTTGGGCCGATCAGATTGGGGCCGCGACGGAGCATCTTGGCGCCTATCAGGGCCACGGCAATGTTGCTCATCCTCATGGGATCCTGATCACCTGGGCCACGATCACCGAAGGCGGCGTGCAGGTGAACCGCGACGGCAAACGGTTCTGGAACGAGGCACAGGGCTATTCCGAGGCGGCCCGCGCCGTGCTGTCGCAGCCGGGCGGCGAAGCCTTCACCATCTTTGACGCCCGTATCGCGGGCATTGCCCGGCAATTCGAAGATTTCAAGCGCGCCGAAGCCCAAGGTGCGGTCAAGAGTGCCGACACGTTGGACGCACTGGCCCGCATCCTGGGGTTACCCGCCGATGCGCTCAATGAAACCATCGCCACTATCCCAACGGGCAGCACCGATGATTTTGGCCGCACATTCGGCGCAACTGGCCTTGCTCCACCCTATTGCGGCGTGCGGGTGACCGGGGCCTTGTTTCATACGCAGGGCGGCCTGCGTGTGGACGAAACAGCACGCGCCCTCACCGCCGAAGGTGTTCCGATTGCAAATCTTTTTGCTGGCGGTGGCGCCGCCTGCGGCGTGTCGGGCCGCGCCGACAGCGGCTACCTGTCCGGCAACGGCCTGCTGGCCGCGGTGGTCCTTGGGCGTATCGCCGGAACCGCCGCCCTCACGTAAGAACAGCGCGTCCTCCCCTTTTCAGCGGGGCGCGCGCGAATGTCCCCGGGGCATGCGACACGGACATGAGGTGAACTGACAGCGGACTGCGGTACCCTGCCCGGGCCGATCAGGCCGCAGAGAGCCGCCGGATGGCGGCAGCAATACGATCCAGATGCACCTCTTCCTCCACCCCTCCGGCCTTCATCGCCTCCTTGGGCATGCCATAGACCACGCAGCTTTCTTCGCTTTGTCCCAATGTGCGGGCGCCTGCCTCGCGCATTTCCAGCAGGCCCTTGGCCCCATCATCGCCCATGCCCGTCATGATGACACCAACCGCGTTCTTGCCGGCATATTGCGCAACCGAACGGAACATCACGTCAACCGACGGCCTGTGGCGCGACACCAGGGGGCCATCCTTGACCTCGACCCCGTAAGTAGCTCCGCTGCGCGTCAGCAGCGTGTGGTGATTTCCCGGCGCGATCAACACATGGCCCCGCAGCATGCGATCGCCACTGCGCGCTTCGCGGACGGTCACATCGCAGACACTGTCCAACCGGCGGGCAAAGGCCGCGGTAAAGGTCTCGGGCATGTGCTGCACCACCAGCGTCGGCGGGCAATCGATCGGCAGGCTTTCCAGTACCACCCGCAACGCCTCTGTGCCGCCGGTGGAGGCGCCAATCGCGATGACCTTTTCGGTGGTGCGGGCCATCGCCTTGACCGGAGGCGCCAGCATGGCATCTGCGCTCAGTTTCTTCTGGGTCTTCGGCCTGCGCACGATCTGCAACCGCGCCTGGGCGGCGGCCTTGACCGTATCGCATAGGGTGGTGCAGGCCTCCTCGAAGAACTCGCGGATCCCCAGTTCCGGCTTCAGGACGATATCAACGGCCCCTGCATCCAAGGCTTGGGCCAGCGTCTCCGACCGGTCGGTCACCAGGGTCGAGCAGATCACGACCGGGATCGGTTTCTGAGCCATCAGGCGCCGCAGGAAGGTGATGCCATCCATACGCGGCATCTCGACGTCCAGGGTGATCACATCCGGCACCTGCCGCCTGATGCGCTCTGCCGCAACCAGAGGATCCGAGGCCACGCCGATGACCTCCAGATCGGGGTCTGCATCCAGGATTGTCTGCATGGCCTGGCGCACCACGGCGCTGTCATCGACCACAAGAACCTTCCACGGGCCACGCCGACGTTCAAGTCCCATGCTCACACCTTTTCGTAGATTGAAGGCCCGATGGAGCGCAGGCCCGCGCGGGGAGAGACCGCCTCGGCATGGCCGGTGAACAAGATCCCCCCGGGCCGCAAGCGCCCCACCACGGCGGACAGGACACGCTCCTGCACATCTTCGGGAAAGTAGATCAGCACGTTGCGAAGAAAGGCAATATCCGCTCCAAAATCGCGAACGCCGACCAGGTTGCTGAGATTGGCCCATTCGAACGTCGCCCGCTCACGCAACTCCGGAACGATCCGGTAGTAGGGCCGCCGCTCCAGATCCGTCGCGGTCCGGGACCGCATCAGGTATCGCTGGCGCTGTGCCGGGGCGACGCCCTCGATCTCGATCGCGGAATAGGTCGCGCCCTTGGCTTTCTTCAACACCGGGCGGGAGATATCGGTCCCGATCAACTGGTATTTCCTGAGGCCACCGGGGCTGCGGGCCGCATCCTCCAGCACCATGGCCGCCGACCACAGCTCGGCGCCGGTCGAACAGGCCGCGCTCCAGACCGTCAGCGGACGCTCAAACCCCGCGCCGCGTTCACCGATCCGCTCCAGGCCCTCGCGGACCAGCCAGTCATATTGGTGACGCTCGCGGAAAAAGCTGGTGGTATGGGTGGTCAGCGCCTCCACAAGGCAGCGCAGTTCGCTGCCCGCAGTGTCGGCATCGAGAAGATCCATATAGGCGTCATAGCCGTCCAGCCCCAGGGCATTCAGGCGCCGGGACACGCGCAGATGGATGAACTCGGTCTTGCCCGGATTGATCTTGACCCCCGAAGCCGCAAAGGCCCGATCCACCAGGATGCGGCACTGGTCGGCGCTCGGCTCGACCATAGGGCTGTGAATGGGGGGTGCAGCCAGGTTCATGTCCAAGGTCCCATACTCGCAAGATCAGCGTTTGCATCCGGCCCGGCAGGCCCGGAACAAAGCGCCCGATGATTACCCAAAATCAAAGTCGCCAACCTTGTCGGTCGTGACCAGGAACTGTTCGATCTGCAGGATCAACGCGATCCCGTCCTGGGTGCGAATGACACCGTCAACCCCGTCGCCCTGCCAATCCGCACCGGTCTTTGCCACCGGTTCGATGTCTTCATCCGGCACCTCGCGGACGCGCAGCACCTGATCGGCAACCACGCCAATCGACAAGGCGCTGCCGCCATCGTCCACTTCGAAGACGATGATCCTGGCATCATGGCTGATCTCGGGCATCATTCCCAGCCGCGCTGCCAGATCCACGATGGCGATGCCCTGGTTTCTGAGGTCAATGACGCCCACAACATCCGGCGGCGCCTTTGGCAGCGGCAGGATTTCGCAAACCACCAGAACCTCGCGCACGGAGCGCACATCCACCGCAAAGATCCGCGCGCCAAGCCGGAACATCAGATAGGTGGCCTGTGTCGCCTCTTCTGACGCTTCCATCTCCCAGGAGCCACCGCCGGACGGCTGGTCGCCCCTGAGTGTCTCGGCTCTCATCAGCTGACCCCCTGTCATGGCTCAGGAGGCCGCCTGATGACGCTCGAATTCCGCATCCGAGAGTTCCTCCGGGCCAAGGTCCAGTGCAAAGCCGCCCTCTTCGGCCTTGGGCGCCACCCGCACCGGGGCCGGTTTGGCTGCGGGGCTGGGCTGTGCCGCCTTTTCGGGGGCTGGCCTGCGTTGCGCCGAAGCCCCTGCTGAGGCCGTACCCAGATCGAAATAGGAGATCAGGCCGCGCAGCTGGTCCGATTGCGTCGCCAGCGACTGAGAGACCGACGCCGCTTCGGTCGCCGACGCCGCATTCTGCTGGATGACCGTGTCCAATTCGCGAATGGCCAGGTTGATCTGATCGGCGCCCACATTCTGTTCGCGGGTCGCGGCCGAGATTTCCTGCACCAGATCCGAGGTCCGCTGGATGCTGGGCAGAAGCGCCTGCAGCATGTCTCCGGCGCGTTCGCTGACTTCAACCGTACGCCCGGACAGGTCGCCAATCTCGGCGGCGGCCTGCTGGCTGCGTTCGGCCAGCTTGCGCACCTCGGAGGCCACCACCGCAAAGCCCTTGCCATGGCTGCCGGCACGGGCAGCCTCGACCGCAGCGTTCAGGGCCAGCAGATCCGTCTGGCGGGCGATTTCCTGGATGATGTTGATCTTCTCGGCAATGGTTTTCATTGCAACCACCGCTTCGGCCACGGCTTCACCGCTTTCGGCAGCCTCCTTGGAGGATTGAACGGCGATCTTTTCGGTCTGGGCCGCGTTGTCCGCGGTCTGACGGATATTGCCGGTCATCTGCTCCATCGCGGCGCTGGCTTCCTCGGCCGCGGCGGCCTGTTCGGTCGACCCCTGGCTAAGCTGTTCGGAGGTCGCGCTCATGGCGATGCTGCCATCGGCAACAGCCGCAGAGCTGATTGTCGCCCCTTCCATGACTTCGCGCAGTTTCTCGATCATCTTTTCCAGCGCAATGCCAAGACCATCGTAGTCAGAACGGCGGGTGACATTCACCGTCAGGTCGCCATCGGCAATCCGTTCCGCCACCGTGGCCATGCCGCAGAGCGCATCGTTCATCGCCTTCATCTCGTTCATCAGGTCGCCGATCTCATCCTTCGACGTGTTGGAGGTATCGATCCGGCGATCCCCCGCTGCCACCTTGCGCACCAGTGCGGTCGCCCGGGCCAGCCCACGCCCTATGGACACGGACAAGAGTATCGCGGCGGCAAGTCCCACCACGATGGCAACTGCGGCCCCCGTCAGCAGCGTGGTGCGAGCCGTGGTGTAATGCGCGGCCGACACATTTGTTTCTTCCTGCATGGCACCGATATTATGTTCGACGATCTCACCCAGGATGGCCTTGGCGGCGCCAATGACCTCTGCGGTCGGACCCGCAAACAGCTCTGCAGCCTCTGCGTTGGTATCCTCACGCACCAAGGCAAGGGCTTGGCCACTTGTGCGTTCGACATCTGCCAACGCCTTTGCCAAATCGGAGAGGGCGCCATTGTCCGCCTGCCGATAGCTGCGCTGCAGGGTTTCAAGGATCGATCCTGCTTCCGCCATCTTTGTCTCGGCCAGTTCAATGTAAGCCTGGCGTTTCTTGGGGTCCGCTTCGAGCAGGGCGTTCTTCTCGGCGATCTTGGCCGCAGCCACGATGCCTGCCATCCGCGCAATAGACGTGCTGCCCCCCGTCAGGTCGCTTACCCCACCGGCAAAGCGGGCCTGACTGTCCTGAAAATGCACATATGCATCATGACCTTCGCCCTGCGAAACCTCCAGCGCGCGCCCATTGCTGTTGGCATGCAGAAGGGCCGAGATTTCCTTTTCCAGAGCGAGGTAGCGCGCCAGTTCCGCATCAAACTCCTGAAGCTGCCCCTGCACCTGTTGATCCGCGATCTCTCCCAAGGTCACACGATGGCCATGCAGGGTCTCGACAACCTCCTTGAGGTGATGCTCATAGGCGTCCAGCTCTTCTGCGTCCCGTGCCAGCAGCATTTCCGCCTGCAGCGCCTCGATTTCCAGGAATTCCGCTTCCATCTCTGCCGCGATCAGCGCGCTTTTCGAGGTCACGCTGACCAGATGTTCAAGATCCGAATGCGACCCTGCAAGACGGGTGATCGAAATCCAGGCCAGGCCACTCATAAGGATCAGAACGGTGGCAAAAGCACCGATCAATTTCTTTTTGATAGTCAACTTCATGCCATTGTCTCCAGAGTTCAGGCGGCCACGGAACGGTCGGCGGCCGGCGCAAAAGTCGTTTCGGTTTCAAGTAGGATCACAAGTTCGCCGTTGTGGCGGATGGCGCCACGCAGATAGGCCTGAGGCCAGGCGGCCCCAAGCTGCGGAACCTGCTCCATGGAGGAGCGGTCGTATTCGATGACCTGCTCCACGCTGTCGGCGCAGAACGCCAGTTTTTGCGGTGTGCATTCGATCGGATGTTCGAAGACGATCATCCGCCCATCGTCCTCGGACGCGCCCGGGGCAAGCCCCAGCCTGTGGCGGATATCGATCACCGGGACCACCGCGCCACGGACATTTATCAACCCGGGCGCAAAGGGGCCTGCGTTGGGCACCGGCGTGGCGCGCTGCGGATCGAGGATTTCATGCACCCAAGTGACGGAGATTGCAAAGGCCTCTCCGTCCAGGCGGAAGATCAGCAGCATTCCGGTGTTAGAGGTCTCTTGTGTCATGTCATCTGTCTGCATCGCTCATGCCGCCTTTCTGGGGCCCTGATCACGGCGGGTCTCGGCCCATCTGATCAGGGTGGCCACATCGATGATCAGGGCCACGCGGCCATCGCCCAGGATGGTCGCGCCGCCCAGACCGGGGATGTCCTTGTGATAGGCGCTCAGCCCCTTGATGACGGTCTGGCTTTGTCCCAGGATATCGTCCACCACCAGGCCCGCCCGCATGCCATCGACCCGGACCACCACCACGCGGCGCCCGGCATCCGGTTTGGCGGTCTGACCGAACAGCGCGTCCAGCTCCAGATAGGGCACCATTTCATCGCGGATCTGCAGCAGGGAGCGGCCGCTGTCGCGTTTGCTTTCGGCTTCATCCATCTCGACGCATTCCTCGACCGCCGAGAGCGGGATCACGTAGACCGACTCTCCCAGTCGCACCCGCAGCCCATCGATGATCGCCATGGTCACGGGAAGCCGCAGGGTGATGCGGGTGCCCTGGCCTGCGCGGGACAGCACATGGATACTGCCTCCCAGCGCATCGATGGTGGTTTTCACCGCATCCATGCCCACACCGCGCCCCGACACCGAGGACACCACCTTGGCCGTGGAGAAACCGGGTTCAAAAATCAAATGGTGCAGGTCCTGTTCGCTGAGTTCGGCCTCGGGATCGATCAACTCCCGCTCGATGGCGCGGGCCCGAATCGCCTCTGCATCCAGACCTTTGCCATTGTCCTCGATCGAAACGAGGATCTCGCCGCCCTCCTGACAGGCCGAAAGCCAGAGAGAGCCCTGCGGGGTCTTCCCCTGAGCCTGGCGGTCTTCAGCGGTCTCAAGCCCATGATCGACAGAGTTTCGGATCATATGCACCAAGGGTTCGCTGATGCGGTCGATGACGTTCTTGTCGATTTCGGTTTCACCACCTTCGGTGATCAGGCGAATATCCTTGCCAAGATCGGCTGACAGATCCCGCACCACGCGGCGAAACTTGCCGAAAACGGATTCGATCGGCAGCATGCGGATGGAAAGGGTGGCGTCGCGCAACCCCATCACCAGGCGCTGCACATCTTCCACCACGGTTTCCAGAGTCGGATCGGAAATCTCCTCCGACACCGCCTCCAGACGTGCCTGCGCAATCACCAATTCCCCCAGCGCATCCATCATGTCGTCCAGCCGGGAGGAGGTGACGCGGATGCTCTCGGATTTGGCAGCTGTCGGCAGCTTTGCCTTCGGTTCGGATTTGGGTTGGGCTGCGGCCTGCGAGGGCGCCGGGGCCGCAGCAGCCGGTACCTGCGCCACCGCGGGCTCGGCACTGTCTGTCGCCGGGGTTTCTGGCGCCGGGGTTTCCTCAACTGAGATTTCGGGCGTCATTTCGGTGATCGAAAGATCCGCGTCATCGGCAAAGATGAACACATCTTCCACCGCCTCGCGCCCTTCGGCGGTTTCCAGCTCCACGATCCAGCCCAGCACTGCCTCTGTCGGATCGAGTTCGGTCAAGCGCGGCACCGCCGAAACGTCCAGCGACACCTGGATCTTGCCGAGATCGGCAAGCTCCCGCATCAACAGATCGGGCCGCATGCCATTGCGCAGCGCATCCTGTGCCGGCGTGAAGCGGATCAGGAAGGTCTGCACCCCTGTCGGCGCTGGTGCCGCAGTTTCGCCCGCATCTGCCTCGACCTTACCCGGGGCCTCGATACTCTCCTCGGACGTCCCGGTCAGGTTTGACAGCCGCTCCACAATGGCAGAGACCTCTGGCGAGACAAGCAGTGCCTCCGCCTCTGGTCCGTCGCCGCCCAGATCCAGGAACGACACCATGAGATCCCGCGCCGCAAGCGACAGATCGATCAGATCCCGTTCCACCTGCAACGCCCCGTCGCGCACCAGGTCATAGGCGTTTTCGAAGTGATGGGTAAAGCGGGACAGGGCCGTATAGCCGAACATGCTGCCCGATCCCTTGACCGTATGCAGCGCCCGGAAGATCTCGTCGATCCTGGCCGAGGTGACATCGTCTTCCAGTTCCAGAAACGAGTCCTCAAGCTCGGCCAGCAATTCCCGCGCCTCAAGAACAAATGCTTCGGTCGCCTGTTCGATCATCGCCTTATCCCAGCAGCTTTCTCGTGACCGCGATCAGCTTGTCGGTATCGAACGGCTTGTTGATCCATCCGGTTGCACCGGCGGCCTTTCCCTTGGCCTTCATTTCGGGCGAGGATTCGGTGGTCAGCATCACGATCGGAACGCCGGTTCCGGCGGCGTCACGCCGCGCGTTAGAGATGAAATCGATCCCATTCATGACCGGCATGTTTAGATCGGTAATAACCAATGCTGGCCGCTCCGATCTCAGCTTTTGCAGCCCATCGGCGCCATTTTCCGCGGAAACAACCCTGAAACCCTGAGGCTCCAGAGTAAATGCCACCATATCACGAACGGCCTTACTATCATCAATTGTCAGAATGGTTTTTGTCATTCCTCACCCTCATTCCTCTTTACATTCGACCGTGTCGCGAATTGCGACGCGATTGGCCCCAACACATATGACAGACTGCGCTTGCGCATCTCTTCAATTCCGGCAAACAGAATTTGAAGGGACACCTGACTGGCGCTTTCCCCTTTGATTTCAATAAGTAATTCTTGATCCCGACAGGCTCCGATCGCCTCCAACAGCAGCGTTTGCTCCGCCTTTGCAGAATGCGCATCAAGATCATGTGCCAGATTGAATTCCGCGGGAACACTCATCTCAAGAACTTACCCTCAGATTGTTTTCACCACCAAAGTGCAGTATCAGTGTGAAATTTCAATTAATGGGATTTTTTATAATCACCTAATTCAGAAGGCGGCTTTACCTCAAATTCACAAAAGAATGTCAGGCTGAGATATAAAGATCCTCACATCGCAAAAATAAAGTAAAATCATGCAACTTCCGCAAAAAGATCGTAAAACAAAATCGCTCTCTATGGATGTATTCACGGAATGCTCGACCGTTGCGATTCGACTGTCTCACGATGGCAACAAAGCGTTCTCGCGGTTGATTGAATGCCTGTCAGCGGTTCGGGATCTGCAGACCACAGCCCTGGCCGACCTCGGCCGCTTTGCAGAATTGGCGGCAGGCGAGCAGGACAGTGGCAAGGATCCCTTGCAAGCCCTGTGCACCAGCATTCAAGCCATGCATCGCGCCCTGGACGTTTTTTGCACCGCTCATGCGGCCAGCGAAACGCATGCCTGCAATGCCGAGGTTGAACGGCAGCTTTCGGACATCAATCGCCATGGTCAGACGCTTTCGGTTGTGGCGACCCTGACAAAGACGACCGCGGCCTCCTACGGCACATCTGCCTTTGTCGAATATGTGGATGACCTGGCGCGAATCGCGCTTGTCATTCGCGATGCCTCGGAATCTGTCCTATCGACCCTGGCTGAACTCGAAGACCGCGAGGGCACAAGCCTGGCCAGTTGTCGGGATGGGCTGGCCCTGGTCAGCCGCCTGATGCAGATCGTCAGCGCGCGGGCCGAAGAGATCAGCCGTTTGCATACGGATGAACGCCAGGCTGCAACCGCCATTGCCGAGGCGGCAGATGCGCTGGTGCAGCGCAGCAATCAGCAGATGAAGGTTTTTGTGACCGCTGTGCAGTTTTCCGACCGTCTGGCGCAGCGCCTGGATCACCTGGCGCAGATATTGAACCGCGACGGCCAGAACGTCGAGGCGCTGGCCGCAGCTCATGCCCGCAGCATCGCAGGCGATGTTACCGGGGTCGCCGAGGAGGTGTCGACGGCGATGCAGGCGCTCTCGGAGATCTGGCGCAAGGGGGCTGAAATCTACTCGGCCGGCGCCATTGCCCGCTCCATCGAAGACAGTCTCGATACACGCCGGGAAACCGCCCGTTTCATCGTGCGGCAATTCGCTGAAATCCGCGATGCCCTGAATTCCACGGCCAAGGATGCCGATACCCTGCCCGGGACCATTGAAGCCGCCAACCAGAGCTTTAACCGCCTGGAAAGCAGCACCAAATCGGTGGCCTATTCCGCCATGAACTCTTCGCTGCTGGCCTCAAGATCGGAAGAGGCCCGTCATGCGATGGCAACTCTTTCCTTTGAAGTGCGCGCAACCGCTGCCAAATGTCTTGCGGCGGTACAGGGCAGCCAAAAAGAGCTGCAAACCCTGGCGGAAAACTCGAAGTTCGGCGTCGATGATCTGATCAGCACCGGCACCGCGCTGGATCAGGCCATCACCGCCTATGAAAGCGAGATCGAACTGGGGCAACACCGGCTGGACCAGCTGGACCAGCTGCGCACCCAGGCGGCAGACGTCACCGCACGGCTGTTGGAACTGGTCCAGGATGCCATTCAATCGATGCAGGAGGTGTTGGAGGTATCCGATCAACTGGGTGACATGGCCGCGTCGCTTGAGGACATGCCGCCTGCACAGGCGCCCGACGAAACGGTGCTTGCGGAGATCTGGGACACTTATAGCATGGATGATGAGCGCGCCGTACACGCCGCACTCTACCCGAATGCCGGACAACAGATCACAACGCCTGCCGAAGCAGCGACAGACAGCGACGATCTGGACGGCGTCTTTTTCTGAGCCTTTGGGCGCGGTTTACGCCGACCCTGAGCCTATTGCCCGCAGCTGCGTCAAACGCGCCGGGCGCCAGGCAGCAATTTCCGCCAATTGAACTGCAGCAACACGGGAAAGCCGCTCTGGCTGCGGATGCGCTGCGGCCTGCGCCACCATCCGGTGCCACAGCGCTGTCAAAAGCGCATCCCGTGTCAGCAGGTAAAACACGTGGGCAAAGGGAGTCGGGTCGTCCTGGTTCAGCAGATCCTGGCGCGCCTCTTGCCAATCGGCCAATGCCTCTGCGACCTCCGGATGGCCTTCACCGGCCAGAAATGCCGCAAAGGCATCGGCGGGCGCCGCGCCCAGCAGCCGCGTGGCCAGCATTCGTTCGTGAATGCCGTTGGCCCCCTCGTAGATCGCGCAGATCCGCGCGTCCCTGTAGGTCTGTTCCAGCCGGTATTCGCGCAGGTAGCCATAGCCGCCCAGCACCTGAATGCCCTGCTCGGCGCCGCGGATCCCGGCCTCGGTGCCGCTGACCTTTGCAAGCGGCGTCAGGAACTCCACCAGATCGGGGGTGTCGCCCCGCTCCATGGTGACAAAGGCCAGATGTGCAATGGCGCGGGCGCCAAGGGCAGCGGCGTCGATCTCATCCAGCATGCGGCGCACGTCGGCGTGACCATCCAGGGTGACCGTCTGCCCCTCCGCACCGCGCCCCTGCTGACGCTCCGCCGCGTAAGATCCAGCCACATCATAGGCGCGGGCCGCATGGGCCACACCCTGCAGCGCCACATCGGAACGCGCGTGGTTCATCATCGTGAACATCGCCATCAGCCCCTGCCCCTCGGCACCGATCAGCTCTGCCTCGGCGCCGTCAAAGGCCAGCTGGCAAGTGGGCGAGGCATGCAGGCCCATCTTTTCCTCGATCCGGGTGACGGTGACACCATTGCGACTGCCATCCGCGCGGGTGCAGGGACAGAGGAACAGCGACAGCCCCTTGATGCCATTGTCAGAGGTCCGCGCCAGCACCAGATGCAGGATCTTGTCGCTCATGTCCTGATCGCCGCCGGAGATAAAGATCTTCTCGCCGGTGATCTGCCAGCCGCCTCCATCGGGGGTCGCGCGGCAGCGCACGCGCGACAGGTCCGATCCCGCGCCGGGCTCGGTCAGGCACATGGTGGCCAGTGTTTCACCCGAGGCAAGCGACGGCAGGTAGCACGCCTGCTGGTCTTCGCTGCCGAACCGCAACAGGGTGCGCGCGGCGCCGGGGACCAGCCCGGTGACCATCTGCATGGAATGGTTGGCGCCGGAAAAAATCTCCGACGTGATCGCCAGCATCATCGCCCCCATGCCCTGACCACCGAACTCTTCGGGGATGGTCAGCCCCGGCCAGCCCTGTTCGGCATAGGAGGCGTAGAGTTTCTTGAACCCGGCGGGCATCGTCACGCGGCCATCCGTCAGGGTGCATCCCTCAAGATCACCGGGTTCATCCAGCGGCGCGATCTCACCTTCGGCAAAGGCGGCGAAATGCCCTGCAATCTCCGATGCGAATTCCGCATCCCAATCGGGCAGATCCCTGGCGCCTGCCACATGGTTCAGGGTGAACAGGATATCCTCAACCGGTGCAACAAATGGCTTCACTGGTTACTCCACTGCAAAATAGTCGATTTCCACGGCCGAGGCGCGCCGGATGCCGGAACAGACAAACAGCATGTGATTGACCCAAAGATAGCGGTCATCACCGGTTTCCAGCCGCGCCGCCGTGCGCATGTAGTAGCTGGCGGGATCCACGTCCTCGCCCCTGGCCAGGCGCGCGATCACCTCCGCCGGGCCATGGCGGCTGCCCACGTTGACGATCTCGATCACCGCGCCGTCCTCGGTCTTCACCGCATAGCGCGTATCGAGATGCGCAGCCCCGTCGGCATAGATGGTCTGCCAGTCGGCACCGAGGTTCAGCACCTCGCCGGTCAAATCGGGGCCAAGCGCCCTGCCCCCGATGATCGGTATGATCCGCCGCACACCCGCACGCCCCTGCCCCAGTTCCATCGGCGGGCCAAGCTCAACCCGAAGGCGGAAGGCATGGCGTAGCTTGGGTGCGGGGATCTCCATCTTACTCGACCCCGAGCAGACGCATGGCGTTGCCCTTGATGATGTCTTCGCGCAGGTGGTCCTTGATCGCGATCTTCTCGAAATCCGCCAGCCAGCGTTCCGGCGTGATCATCGGCCAGTCAGACCCGAACAGCACCTTCTTCTTCAGGATCGAATTGCAGTATTTCACCAGGATGTCCGGGAAGTATTTGGGCGACCAGCCGGAGAGATCGATATAGACGTTGGGCTTGTGCTGGGCCACCGACAGCGCCTCTTCCTGCCAGGGGAAGGAGGGGTGCGCGAGGATGATCTTCATCTCGGGGAAGTCCACCGCCACGTCATCCATATACATCGGGTTGGAATACTTCAGCCGCATCCCGTTGCCGCCGGGCATGCCGCTGCCGACGCCAGTCTGGCCGGTGTGGAACAGGGCGATACCGCCCTCTTCGGCGATGGCTTCATATAGATCATAGGCCATGCGGTCATTGGCATAGAACCCCTGCATGGTGGGGTGGAACTTGAACCCCTTGATGCCGAAATCCTTGATCAGGCGGCGTGCCTCGCGGGCGCCCATCTTGCCCTTATGCGGGTCGATGCTGGCAAAGGGGATCAGCACATCGTCGTTTTCGGCCGCCAGTTCCGCAACTTCCTCGTTCTTGTAGCGGCGATAGCCGGTCTCGCGCTCGGCATCGACCGGGAAGATCACGGCGGCGATGTTCTGCTTGCGATAGTGGGCAGCTGTTTCCGGCACGGTGGGCGGATGCTGCCAGGGCGCGCCAAAATAGTTGGCCATGGTGGCCTGCAGCTCATCATAGCCGTCATCGGCATGGCAACCGCAGGGTTCTTCGGCGTGGGTGTGAAAGTCGATCGCACGGACCTTGGAAAAATCTACCATTGTCTTTGTTCCTGTCAGAGTTTCGCAGTACCGCTGGCGGCATCGTCATAAAGCCGCTCCAGCAGATTAGCGCGGCGCGTCAGCACCTTGCGGAAGTTGAGGTTGCCCTTGGCGGTGATCTCGGCATCGGTGAGGGAGGGCGGTTCGGCCAGCACGATGGCCCGTGCCACCCGGGTGGAGGATCCGGAAATCCGCCCGGCGCGTTCGTTCAGCCGGTGATGGATCTCGGACAGCAGCTGCGGACAGACCAAGGCGCCGCCGTCTTCCTCCAGGGTGTAGCCCGCCGCCTCGATGGCTTCCGTGTTGGGGAAGATCATCACGCCGATCTCATCCCGGTCCTGCCCGGTGACCACCAGATCAGCGGCCAGCGGCGCCAGGGTCGAAAGCATCTCAATGCGAAGGCCCGCCGCCCGCACCCAGGTGCCGGTCAGCAGCTTGAAGTCCTCGGAAATACGGCCGTCAAAACGCATCCCCTTGTTGATGTCGCCCTTGTCGACAAACACCATGGCATCACCGGTGATGAAATAGCCTTCGTCGTCAAAGGCATCGGCGGTCTTTTCCGGATCCTCGAAATAGCCGGGCATCACGTTCGGCCCCTTGACGCGCATCTCGCAACGCATGTCATCGTCCGGGATCAGCTTCAGGGTCACACCGGTCATCGGCACCCCCACCACGCCCGAGCTTTCGGTCGGCTCCTGCTGGATCATCGTTGCAGGCGCGGTTTCGGTCAGCCCCCAGGAGGAGGTCATCAGCGGAACCTCGCCCTTGATCTCCATCGCCATGGTTTCAAAGCCGGTCCAGACCTCCTGCGGCAGGGAGGCGCCCGCGTAGAAGATCATGTCCAGATCCTCAAAGAACCGCTGGCGCAGGCCCGCGTCCTTTTCCAGCGCCTCCAGCAGCATGGCAAAGCCCATGGGCACGTTGAACACCAGGCTGCCGGTCACCATCGACAGGTTTTCCACGGTGCGGTCAAAGAGGCCCTTCACCGGCTTGCCGTCGTCGATGTAGAAGCTGCCGCCATTGGCCAGCATCATGTTGAAGTTATGCGAGCCGCCAAAGACATGGTTCCAGGGCAGCCAATCCACGATACGCGGCGGGCGCGCGCGCAGGAACGGCAGGCTGTCGGCCAGCTGGGCTTGGTTCACGCACATCATCCGCTGGGTGGTCAGCACCCCCTTGGGATTGGAGGTGGAGCCGCTGGTCATCAGGATCTTGGCAACGGTATCGGGCGTCACCTTGGCAAAGCCCGCATCCACATCGACGCCCGCATCCCCCTTCAAGAGTTCCGCGAAAGGCGTGACATTGGCGCCGCCAGTGCGGGTGGCGACGATCTCGACGCCCTCAAGTGCGTCCAGCTTGAGCGCCTCGCCATACTGATCGGCATCGACCACATAGGCCATCTTGGGGCGCACCAGTTCGATGGCGTGACGCAGCCGCCCGTGGGCACCATGGATCAGCGAATACTGCTCGGCCACGGGCACGGTGGGCACACCGGCATATTGCGCGCCCAGTGACAGAAGCCCGTGATCGACGCCGTTGCCGGACATGATCAGGATCGGCGTCTCCGCCCCCATGCCCCGCGCCAGCAGGGAGGCCGCAATGGCGCGCACCTGCTGCAGGGTCGCAGCGTAGCTTTCCTCGCGCCAGCCCGCACCGCTGCGTTCGGCCAGAAACACGCGGGTCGGGGCTTCATCCGCCCAGTGGTGCAGCCAGTCCCCGGTGCGATCCGTCACCGGACCCAGGTCATAGTCCGAGCGCAGCAGGATGCTGCCATCCGCCCGGTCTTCGCGGTTCACCGCATGGGGTAGAAAGCTAGAGGTCCGTTTCATCACTCATCCTTTCGCCTGGTGTTTCTGGATCACTTCAAGGGCCGCAACCACCGTGTTGCGGGTCTCGGCATCCAAGCCTTCAAGCATCCGTTTTTCGTGGTCCCTCATCGCGGCAAAGGCTTTTTCATAAAGCTGCCGCCCGGCCAGCGTCACCCGCAGCGCATAGGCGCGCCGGTCGGTCGGCACCCGGTCGCGCACGATCAGATCGCGCCGCTCGAGTTCATCAATGACGATCACCAGATTGGGCCGCTCCACATCCATGGCATCGGCCAGCTGCGATTGGCGCAGGCCGGGATTGTCCACGATCAGTGTCAGCGCCGTGTAGGTCAGCATGCGCAGCTCGAAGGGTTTCAGCGTTTGGGTGAGATCCGCCTGCAGCACGTTGAAGGCGCGCTTCATGTGATAGCCGATAAAGCCGCGCAGGGTGGCATCACTGACCTCCGCGCCCTTGGGCTGCAGATCACGATCGGATACAGCTTTCTTCATCTGGTCACCTGAACTTTGGCGCGCGCTTTTCAAGGAAGGCGCGCAGGCCCTCCTCGGCATCGGGCGTGGTCTGCGACAGGGCCGCTGCGAGCGACTCCGTGAACAATCCATCCGCCTGCGACATATCCGTGATACGCGCGATGGACTGGATCATCAGGTAGTTGGACAGGGGCGCGTTGCGGGCGATCTTTCCGGCCAGCGTGCGCGCCAACCCCATCGCCTCGCCCTCGCCCACGGCGTAATGCGCAAGGCCCAGTGCGACGCCGGTTTCGGCGTCATATTTGCGGCCCGTCAACATCATCTCGGTCATGCGGTCCGCGCCCAACAGGCGCCCCACCCGCGCGGTGGCACCGCCCCCCACGAAGATCCCGCGCCGCCCCTCGGGCAGCTGGAAGATTGTCGAAGGCTCGGCAATGCGCACATGGGTGGAACTGGCCAGCTCCAGCCCGCCACCGATCACCGCACCGAACATGGCCGAGACGACCGCCAGCCCGCCGAACTGGATCTTCTCCATCACCCCATGCCACTGGCGCGAGTGATAAAGGTTCTCCTCGGCCGAGCGGTGCACATGTTCAGACAGATCCAAGCCAGAGCAGAAATGCCCTGCCTTGCCGGTCAGGATCACCACGCGCACCTCCTTTGGCGGCGCCGAGAAGAAGGCGTCCAGCGCCTCCAGCAGCTCTTCGCACATGGCGTTGCGCTTGTCCGGGCGGTTCATCACCAGGGTGGCAATGCTGTCTTCGATCTCGATCTTCAGGATGGGGTCGCTCATTGGGGAGGAGTCCTTCAGCGCGGCGGCAGGCGCACGGCGCCGTCCAGCCGGATAGTTGTTCCGTTGAGGAAGGGGTTGGTAACGATCTGCTCGGCCAGAAGCGCATATTCCTCGGGCGCGCCAAGCCGGGCGGGAAACGGGATATTGGCGGTGATCTTGGCGGAAACCTCGGGCGGCAGACCTTCCATCATCGGGGTCTGGAACAGGCCGGGCGCGATGGCCACGACACGAATGCCGCTTTGGGCAAACTCGCGCGCGGCGGGCAGGCACATCGAGGCAATCGCCCCCTTGGAAGCCGCATAGGCCGCCTGCCCCAGCTGGCCGTCCTCATAGGCGACCGACGCGGTGTTGATGATCACGCCGCGCTCGCCATCTTCCAGCGGCTCCAGCTCCGCCATGCGGCGGGCGGCGTGGCTCATCACATTGTAGGTACCAAACAGGTTCACCCGCAGCGTCTTTTCAAAGACATCGAAGGAAAGCTTGCCCTCGCGGCCGACGATGCGCGCCGCCATGCCGACCCCGGCGCAGTTGACCGCGATGCGGGGCGCGCTGCCCAGCTGCTGAACGGCACTGTCCACCGCCGCCCCGACGGCGGCCTCATCGCTCACGTCCACATGCAGCGCGATGCCACCGATCTCGGCCGCGACAGCCTCCGCCCGTTCACTGTCGAAATCGAGGATGGCAACCTTGGCCCCCTTGCCCGCCAGATGCCGCGCCGTGGCAGCACCCAGACCACTGCCGCCGCCCGTGACCAAAGCCACTTGCCCATTGATACGCATGATGCCCTCCCACTTGAATAACAACCATCATCGTTATTCCGCATATCTATTTGAATATAGATATAGCACATAACTAGATTTTGCCAAGCCGTATTTGAGGGAGGCTAATGTATTGAAAAATATACGATTGATGCCGCGCAGGCTTGGCAGACTCACTCTTCGACGGCAGAGCCCGCGTCACGGACAGGAGTCCTGGCCGCACGGTCTGCCTTAAACACACACGACCATCACGCCACGGCACAACAGCGCTCGGACAGAACGAACGCCGCCCGGCAAAGATGCGGAAGATTGAGATCAGAAAAGCTGCCTGCGCCTAGGAATGCTGCTCCAAGACATCCTGTTCCATGCCCTTTTGGTAGAAACAGTGCTGCGCCCGGCCCGCGCCCTTGGCCGCATAGAGGGCCGCATCCGATTCGTTGAGGATCCTTGCCGCCGATACGGTTCCATCATGCCAGATCGACAGGGTGGTCCCTGCGCTGGCAGAGATCTTGCATTCCTTGCCCCCAAAGGGAATGGGAACCTCGATCTCCCGGATCAACCGCTCGGCCAGGGCCTGCAGCTGCCGCTCGTCGCGCAGATCGTTGAAGATCAGAACGAATTCATCGCCGCCAACGCGGGCAACCGTATCCGATTGCCGGGTGCAGTCGACCATGACCCGCGCCACATGTTGCAGCACCGCATCGCCAGCCGCATGGCCCAGAGTGTCATTGACCTGCTTGAAGTAATCGAGATCCAGATGCATCAGGGCGAAGTCCCGACCGCTGGTGATCAGCCGCTCCAGAATGTGATCCATCGCACGGCGGTTTTTCAAACCGGTCAGCGTGTCGGTGAAGGCCTGTTCCTCGGCGGCGATCTTGGCGCCCTGCAGACGCAGGTTCAACTGTCGCGACGCCTCCATCGCGGCGGATTTCGCCTCCACCAGATAGAGCATTTCGATGGTCAGATCGGTGGGCGAGAAATCGGCGCTGGTCAGATCGTAATCCCGCACCGCCTCCAGCACGGAAATCCCGAATGACAGGTTGATGATGGCCCCCCGCCCGTCGGGCAGCGGCACAAGAACGCCCTTGAGGCTGGTCTGCGGGGTATCGCGGAAATGCAGATGCAGCTTGGATCCAGCCGTATTGACCAGATCCTCCATCGAACGGACGCGGCGCGGGCGCGACAGGTCGAAAACGCGGAAGAACCGCCGTCCTTCCCATTTCAGGTCAGGCCGCAGTTTTCGCAAAGTGGGGCCGACCCGCATGATCCGCCCCTTGCCATCGACAATCGCGAACATCGGGCAGATATGATCTGCGATGGCCGCGAGCTGTTCGTCTGTCATCATAGCGAATGGGCCCCCAGATCAAAGCTTCGCCCCTCGGCAAACTCCCGCTCCACAAGGGTAATTGAAATCACATCTGCCCCATCCTGGCTGCCGCTGGACTCCAGGATGACAAGATCGCCGTAATCGTCGGCCATCGCCCGCAGAACGCCCATCATGACATTGGCATAGCCCGGAAGACCGGGCTGGCATACCAATTCGAATTGACCCGGCGCCTGTTCAAATAACTCCAGCCCCGGCAGGTACAGATCGGAAACGGCAAGGCGCGCGCGCCCCGGCAGATCATCAAGGGAATGCAAGAATTCAACGTAGTTCACGCCGCCAAACCGCAACAGCCGACGCAGCGCTTCAACCTGAGGATTGGAGACCAGGAAGGTGCCCATATCCTCCAGCATTTCCGGCAGAGGACGCCCAAGCACCTGCTCCATGGCCTGCAGCATCTTGTTGGATTGCTCATCCGTATAGGTGAGCATGGCCTCGAACTCGCGAAAGCCAAGCCCCGCAAGGTCCATCACCTCTTTCCAACGGTCCGCGCCATAGGTGCTGGTCACAAAAGCCTGAATCGCCCTGTTGATCAGACCATGCATATCTTGGCCCCTCTCTCTACCATAACCCACTATTGAGGCCTCTTTGTTAACAAACGCCCAACATATGCAAAAAACGACTGGGCAAATCCGCAGTCGAACATCATATCTCGCCCCAAAACAGGACACCCCTACAGCGTCGCAGGCCAACGGAACCTGCGACAAATCGCTGTTCGTGCACGAGGTTGAAATCACAGGAAGCCGAGCAAAACAGGCTCTGCCGCGAAGACGCCCAAGCAGATCTTGGCACACCTTCCCCGCACTCTGGCTGCAGAAAGCGAATGTCGGCGCGAAGGGTAGCGATGCTTCCGCTTTGTCGTCAACCCGCTCCTGGCGGATCACCTGCCGGGAAACCGGCTCCGGGTGCGGTTGGCAAAGCCCACCAGCGACAGCATCACCGGCACCTCGACCAGAACCCCAACGACCGTGGCCAGAGCCGCGCCGGAGTTCAGTCCAAACAGAGAAATCGCAACGGCCACGGCCAGCTCGAAGAAATTCGATGTCCCGATCAGGGCACAAGGGGCGGCGATGCGATGGGGCACCTTCAGCGCAAAGGCCGCTCCATAGGCGACCGCGAAGATCCCGTAGGATTGCACCAGGATCGGCACCGCGATCAGGGCAATCACCTGAGGCCGGTCCAGAATCACCTGGCCCTGAAGACCAAAGAGAATCGCAACGGTGGCAATCAGCCCAACCACCGACCAGGGCTTCACCCGCGCCTGAAAGGCCTTGACCTGCGCCGCGCTCCCCAGCCTGCGCCGGGTCCAGATCCCGGCCAGAAGCGGCAGCAGGACAAACAGGAGCACGGACAGAACCAGCGTCTCCCAAGGGACCTCGATATCGGTGACCCCAAGCAGGAAGGCCACAATGGGGGCGAAGGCAAAGACCATCACCACATCGTTCACCGAGACCTGCAGCAGCGTGTAATTCTCGTCCCCACGCGTCAGCTGCGACCAGACAAAGACCATCGCCGTGCAAGGGGCGGCGCCCAGAAGGATCAGACCTGCGATATATTGCTGCGCGTCCTCGGGCGCGAGGAAATCGGCGAATATCCCTTCGAAGAACAGCACGCCCAAGGCCGCCATCGAGAAGGGCTTGATCAGCCAATTGACCACCAGGGTAATGCCCAGCCCCTTTGGCTGTTTGACGGCCGACTTCACGGCGGCAGGATCCACCCCGACCATCATCGGATAGACCATCGCCCAGATCAGCACCGCAACCACCAGGTTGACACTGGCAAATTCTGCCGCCGCGATCATCTGCACCAGGGCGGGCGCCGCATTGCCGATCAGGATGCCCGCCACCATGGCCAGCGCCACCCAAAGGGTCAGATAACGTTCAAAGATACTCATGCCGTGGCATTTGCCCCCTCAACATGCAACTTGCCCGAAGCAAGCGCCGACAGGGCCACCATAAGGGCCGCCGTGCCCAGAACAAGCGCAAGTCCCCCGATCTGATAGGTCAGCCCGGACAGAAGCGTGCCCGCCAGACGCCCGCCCGCATTGGCCATATAGTAGAACCCCACATCCATCGTCACCCGCTCGGCCCGTGTGAAGGCGAGGATCAGGTAGGAATGCAGGGAGGAGTTCACCGCAAAAAGCGCGCCAAATGCCAGAAGGCCCAGAACCAGGACCACCGTCAGCCAGGTTTCAGGTGCTCCGGCCATCCAGACCGCAAGGGTCAGTGCGGCTGGCACCATAAACAGCGCCAGCGCCCAGCCGCGTGCGGCGCGGATCAGCGCGCCCTCGGGGCGTTTCGCAGCCCCAAGCAGCCAGGGCGCCGCCGCCTGCACCGCGCCATAAAGGATGATCCAGACCGCCATGAAGCTGCCGATCATGAAGAAGGCCGCGCGGTTGCCCGCCTCCGATCCATCCGACAAGACCGCGTAGAAATAGATCGGGATGCCCACCACGAACCAGACGTCGCGCGCGCCGAACAGGAACACCCGCGCCGCCGACAGCCAGTTCACATTGGCCGATTTGGAGAAGACCTCGGAAAACTTCGCGCCCTTGCGCCCGGTCGGCAGCCCCGGCGGCATCAAGGCCACGATGGCGGCAAAGACCAGTGCCAGCACCACGGCCATGGCGATGATCGCCCAGGAAAAGCCAAGCGTTGCCAAAAGCGCCGCGCCCAGCAGGAAGCCGAGCCCCTTCACCGCGTTCTTTGATCCGGTCAGCACCGCCACCCAGCGGAACAAACCGCCGTTTGCCGAAGGGGCCAAGAGCTTTACCGCCGATTTCGATGACATCTTGGCCAGATCCTTGGCGACGCCGGAAATCCCCTGCACGCACATCACGAAGACGACCGAGGCGCCGATGGACCAGCTGGGATCCAGCTGCGTCAGCGCCCCCAGGGCCAGGATCTGCAAGGCAAGCCCGGCATAAAGCGTTGCCGCCAGCCCAAACCGCGCGGCGATCCAGCCCGCCGACAGGTTCGTCACCATCCCGGCGATCTCATAAAGAACAAAGAGATAGGCCAGCTGCACCGGGGAAAACCCCAACGTGTGAAAATGCAAGAGCACCAGCATCCTGAGCGCCCCATCGGTGAGCATGAAGGCCCAATAGGCCGCCGTCACCGCCATATAGGCCGAAAGGCCCTCGGGGCGCTGGCTCACAGCGAGGCTCCGACCATCAGAGCCACATCGACCAGGCGCCAGGCGTAGCCCATTTCATTGTCATACCAGGCATAGATCTTCACCTGGGTGCCGTTCACCACCATCGTGGACGGCGCATCAATGATCGACGAGCGCCGGTCGTTTGTGTAATCGGTCGACACCAGCGGGCGCGTTTCATAGCCCAGGATCCCTTCTAGCTCTCCCTCGGCAGCCGCCTTGAACAGGGCGTTGACCTCTTCAACCGTGGTTTCTCGCTCCACCTCGAACACACAGTCGGTGAGCGAGGCATTCAAGAGCGGCACCCGCACCGCATGGCCATTGAGCCGCCCGGTCAACTCCGGGTAGATCAGCGTGATCGCCGTGGCGCTGCCAGTGGTGGTGGGGATCAGCGAATTCAGCGCCGAGCGCGCCCGGCGCAGATCCTTGGCGGGGCGGTCGACGATGGTCTGGGTGTTGGTCACATCATGGATCGTGGTGATCGATCCGTGACGGATGCCCAGATTTTCGTGGATTACCTTGACCACCGGCGCAAGGCAGTTGGTGGTGCAGCTGGCCGCCGTCACGATGCGATGGCGCGCGGGATCATAGGTGTCCTCATTGACCCCATAGACGATATTGGCCGCATCACCGTCCTTCACCGGGGCCGAGACCACAACCTTTTTCACGCCCGCCTCGAAATAGGGGGCAAGCTTGGCCTCGGACTTGAAGACGCCGGTGCAGTCGATCACCACATCGACACCCTCCAGCGGCAGATCGTTCAGATCCGAGGTGCCGATGAAGGGCAGGCGCATGTCGTTGATCGTGACGCTCTCTGCATCATGGGAGAACTCCGCCTCCCAGCGCCCATGCACCGTATCAAATTCCAACAGATGCGCGTGCATTTCCGGATCCCCCACCGCGTCGTTGATCCAGGCGATATGGGCGCCCTGATCGAGCAGCGGTTTCAGGGCGAGTTTTCCGATCCGGCCAAGGCCGTTTACAGCATAGGTGGTCATTTGACAGTATCCTGATTTTGGCTGGCGATCCCATCCACCGCCCGTTGCAGCGCGATGCGGTCCAGCGTTTCAATGGGAAGGGCGGCAAAGGCCTCGATCCGGTGTTTCAACGCGCCATAGGCCTGCTGGAAGGCGAGGCTTTTCTCTGCATCGGTGCCATCGGCCTTTACCGGGTCCGGCATCCCCCAATGGCCGCTGATCGGCTGACCATCCCAGGCCGGGCATTCCTCGTTGGCGGCCTGATCGCAGACGGTAAAGACAAAATCCATCCGGGGGGCATCTGCCCCCGTGAACTCAGCGGTATTCTTGGCCCGCAGATGCGCGGTGTCATGGCCCTTGGAGTTCAACACCTCCAGTGCAAAGGGATTCAGCTCCGATTGCGGGCGCGTTCCGGCGGAATAGACAGTGAAGCGCCCCGGCGCGAGATCCCGCAACAGGCTTTCAGCAAAGATCGAGCGCGCGGAATTGCCCGTGCAGATGAATAGCACATTGTATTTCTCATGCGTCGTCTCGACTTTGCCTGCTGGCTCGGCAAAGGAAGCCGAGGCGCAGATCTCGGGGCGACCGCGGCAACAATCCAGAAAGAGATAGTCGAAGGTCTGTCGCACCGCTGCCATGTTGATCATGTAAAGCAGCGATGTCCCCACCCGGTGCTGGGTCACCAGCCCCGCCTGCATCAGCGAAGCCAGATAGGCCGACAATGTGCTGGCCTTCAGATCCAGCACCTCGGCGATTTCACCGGCGGGCAGACGATCCGGGTAGCGGCGCATCAGCAGCCGAAACAGGGCCAGTCGCTGCGGATGGCCCAGGGTGGTGAGGCGGGAGGGAATCACTTTTTCCATACTTCATGAATATTCGAAATAAGAAGATTGATACAGTGAAGCTTTTGTAACACCCCCATGACGATGGCTGATAAAAAAACCGCCCCCGAAACGGAGGCGGCAGGGTCGAACATCAAATCCTGGCGTGCGGGGCTATTCCCACTCCATCTGTTCATAGACGGTTTGCGCATTGCGCCCGGCCAGGCTGTCGAACTGCGCGAGCCCGGCAAAGGCGGACTGGTCGATCTCCGGCGCCTCCATGATATCGCCGCCCTCTTCGATCAGTTCTCCGATCCGGGCACGCAGGTTCACAAGGTAGTCGTAGGTATCGGCGCGGGCGCGCTTCAGCGTGGTGGCGCGGCCATGACCCGGCACCAGATGGGCAGGTTCAAAGGCGGCCATGGCATCAAAGGCCTCGATCCAGCTTTTGGCATTGGACTGCGGCCCGACGCCAAGAATGCGCTCAACATAGACGATATCGCCGGTGAACATCACGTCCCGCTCTTGCAGCCAGACGAAACTGTCACCCGGAGTATGGGCCTGGCCGCGGTGCATGATCTGGAAGGTCAGCCCGCCAAGGGACAGGCTATGATCGCTGTCGAAGGTCACATCGGCATAGCTCGGCTCGGTCCCGGCCAGCTCATCGCCCAGAAGCTGCGAGAGCATCGTCATCTGCATGGATTGACGGTCCTTGTGATCCGCCACGGCCGCATCCGAGGCGATCACCACCGCGCCCTGGGCCTGCCAGTATGCATTGCCCAGCCAGCGGTGATCCTGCCCGCCGGTGTCGATCACATGAGTAACCGGCTGATCGGTGATCTGATCGATGGCGGCGTCGATCATCGCCGCGCCTTTCCAGGATCCGCCGGGATCCATCAGCACAACCCCTTCGCGCGTCACCACCACGCCGAAGGTAGCATTATTGCCGAGGTTCTCGGCGTTGCGCTGGCTGTGCGGGCCAACCAGGGCCCAGACATCCTCGGTGACCTGCTGCCGCTCCAGCACATCCGCGACAGACATGATCGGAACAGCGGTCAGCACGAGACTCATCATAAACGGTTTCAATGGCGGCCCTCCCGGTGGCTATGCCCCCACCCTGCCAAAAGCGCCGGACGCCAGACAGGGGACCATCCGACGCAGGACAATGACGGGCGGGCGCGGGGCTGCGCTACCAGCGCGGATCGTCGAGCTCCAACGGGAAGCGACGCGGCAACAGGCCCGCCTGAAACCAGGTGATGAAACTGTAGATCGAATAGACAGGCAGCCCCGTGACCTGCCGCAGGTCCCGCGCATAAGGCGCCATATTGGTGCATTCCAGAACGATCGCGCCCACATCCGGGTGCCGCGAGACCATCGCCCTGCCCGCATCGATCATATCCAGACGGCAGGCCTCGAAATCGATCTGGGGCGCATTCCCCAGGATATCACGCGTCATAGCCCGCCCGCCGTCCGTTCCCACAACAGGGGTATCGGGTGCGGCACCGGCGGCGGTCAGGTGCGCAGGGCTGAGCGCCTGCTCCGAGATGGTGATCACCCCGCAGCGTTTCCCCGCAGGCAGCAAGGCCTGCACCATCGGTACCTGCATCAAGGAAGAGGTCGCCACCGGCACGCCCAGCGCGGCCTTGACGTCCTCCTGGATCAGGGACAGGAACCCGCAGGTGGTGGTGATCCCGTCACAGCCCGCACGGATAAGGTCGCGCCCGGCTGCAATAAAGCGTTCGGTCAACGCCTGCGGATCACCCCGCACGACACGGTCCGGCGTGGCCCCATCGACGACTCGATATTGCACCGGAAAATCCCAGGTCGCGGCATTGCCCATGTCACCATGGATGCGGGGAAACCGGGTTTCCAGCATCAGGATGCCCACCGCCGCGCCATAGACCGTCTTTCCGCCCTGTTGCATCCACCGCTCCTGTCCTCAGCACGCCCGCCAGAGCATGGCGGCACGGCGGACGGGAGCCAAGCCCCAGAATGCCCTTTTCCGCGCCCTCAGCCCGTTTGCCCCGAGGTATAGGGCGCCAGGGCCTGCTTGAGCAGCACCAGGAACTCCTGCCCGATCGCCGACAGTGGCCGGGCGCTGGAGGTGATCACCGCCATCTCCATCATCACCGCGGGCTGGAAGGGACGGGAGACAAAGCCGCCCTCCTTGTCGAAATCCAGGATGAAGGGATCGATGATGGCGACCCCCATGCCTTCCTTGACGAAACTGAGCAGGTTCTTGAACAGATGTGCGTGGATCCTGGCCTTCAGCGGCACGCCCGCCTGCACGAAGGCCTCCCGCGTGCGGCGATGGGTCATGTGATCCGGCCCCATCACGATAAACGGCTCGCCGTCCAAGAGTTCGGGCGTCAGCACATCGTAGCGAGCCAGCGGGCTGCCTTCGGGCATGGCGATGCGGCATTCCACGGTCACGGGGTGCACATCCAGCGCGTCATACAGGAGCGGCATTTCGCAGATCCCGATCTCGAACAGACCCGAGAGCACCCATTCCTGGATCTTGGAGGAATACTGCGACTGAAACGAGATCGACAGATCCGGCCTCTCGCGGGCGAACTCGGCAATGAGGCGCGGCATGAAGCCAAAGGACATCGAATGCTGCGAGGCCACCTGCAGCTGCCCGGCCTGTTTGTTCTGCAGATCGATCACCGCCTGGGTCACATGATCGAACCCGCGCACCACAGTGTCGATTTCGCGAAACAAAAGCGTCGCCTCGGGCGTGGCGGTCAGTCGGCCCCGGACCCGTTCGAAGAGCTTGATCCCGGTCTGGCGCTCCAGCTGGTTCAAGAGGTTGGAGATCCCGGGTTGCGAAATCCCGAGGCTGGTTGCAGCGCCGGTAACGGTGCCGGTCTCGATCACCGCGTGAAAGGCCTGAAGCTGGCGAAATCTGAGGTTCATTCCGCAGGCATATCACTTTTTCTGATGATCAAGCCATATCTTAGTATTTGAAATGATGAATAGCGCCGTGCATGGTTGGGCAAATTCACCTGAGAAGACCCTATACTCCATGACTATTTCCACCCTCCCTAAAGGCCCCCGCGCATGAGTGCGCCGCATACGGTCGTGATCGGCGCCGGCATCGTGGGCGCCGCCACCGCCATCTGGCTGCGCCGCGCCGGACATGAGGTCACACTCCTGGACAAGGGGGAGCCCGGCATGGGCGCCTCCTATGGCAACGGCTGCATTCTGGCGAGCTGCGCCATCGTCCCAGTGACCACACCGGGGCTGATCCCCAAGGGACCGAAATACCTGATGGACCCCGATTTCCCGCTGTTCATGCGCTGGTCTTATGGGCCGAAACTGGTGCCCTGGCTGATAAAGTACCTGTCCAACGCCAATGACGGCGACACCCGCCGCATCGCCAAGGGGCTGAGCCATGTGATCGGCGACAGCGTCGAACAGCATCAGGCGCTGACCGCAGGAACGCCTGCCGCGAAATGGGTGCAGGAAAGCGACTATTGCTTTGCCTACAGTGACCGCGCGGCATTTGAGGCGGACAAATACGTCTGGGAGCTGCGCCGCGAGGCCGGTTTCATCCCCGAACTGGTCGAAGGTGCGGCCGTGCAGGAAAGGGAGCCGATCCTGGCCCCCGACATGCAGCTGCTCGCGGTGATGAAGAACCACGGCTATATCCTCAACCCCGGCAATTACGTGCGCGACCTGGTGAACCTGTTGCAGCAAATGGGCGGGCGGTTCATGCGGGCCGAAGTGAAGGATTTCGATCTTTCCGGCGGACGCATCAGCGCTGTCGACACCGATCAGGGTCGCATTACATGCAACGAGGCGGTGCTGGCCACCGGCGTCTGGTCCAAGCCCTTGATGCAGAAACTGGGCCTCAATGTGCCGCTGGAGGCCGAGCGGGGCTATCACATCGTCTTCAAGAACCCGAGCCAGACGCCGAACAGCCCGATGATGCTGACCTCGGGGAAATTCGTTGCGACAGCAATGGATCAGGGGCTACGCTGTGCAGGCGTGGTTGAATTCGGCGGCCTCAGCGAGGTCAAATCCAAGGCACCGCTGGCGCTCTTGCGGCGCAAGGTCAAGGAATGCTTTCCGCAGATGATCGCGGAGAGCGAAGAGGAATGGCTGGGATACCGCCCGGCCCCCTCGGACAGCCTGCCGTTGATCGGCGAAGTGGGTAAAACCGGTGTCTTCGCGGCCTTTGGTCATCACCATGTGGGCCTCACCGGCGGCGCCAAGACCGGGCGTATGGTGGCCGACATGATTGCAGGCAGGCCCAATAATATCGACATGCGCCCCTATGAGCCGAGCCGGTTCGCCTGAGGCGCCAAAACCATAAGAAAACAAAACAAAAACCAACCAAAACAGGGAGATCAGTCATGATCGCGAAATTTACAAAGACAGTTGCCTATTCCGTATCTGCCCTGGCCCTTTCGGCCGCGGCCGTCGCGGCTGAAAAATGGGACATGCCGATGGCCTATGCGGCGACCAACTTCCATTCGGAGATGGGCGTCGTCTTTGCCGACAAGGTGCGCGACTATACCGGCGGCGAGATCGATATCACCGTCCATCCCGGCGGCTCGCTCTTCAAGGGCGGCGAGATCAAGCGCGCGGTGCAGACCGGCCAGGCCCCGATTGGTGAGCGCTTCATGTCTGCCCATGCCAATGAGGCGCCGCTCCTGGGCTGGGACAACCTGCCCTTCGTGGCCACCAGCTATGCCGAGAACGAAAAACTCTGGCATGCTGCCAAGGACAAGGTGAACGCGCAACTGGCGGACCTCAACCTTGTCGCGCTGTACACCTGCCCCTGGCCCGGTCAGGGCTTCTACTTCAAGAAAGAGGTCGGATCCTCGGCCGATACCCAGGGGGTGAAATTCCGCTCCTACAACACGGCCACCGCCACCTTTGCCGAAGAGCTGGGCATGATCCCGGTGCAGATCGAAGCCGCCGAGCTGAGCCAGGCTCTGGCAACGGGGGTTGCGGAATCCTTCATTTCCTCGGGCTCCACCGGCTATGACCGCAAGGTCTGGGAACACCTGACCCATTACTACAAGGTCAACGCCTGGCTGCCGCGCAACTACGTGATGGTGAACAAGCAGATCTGGGAAGGTCTGAGCGGTGAAACCCAGGCCGCGATCCAGAAGGCCGCCGATGAGACCGGCTCTGCCTGCGCCGCCAAGTCGGAAGAACTGGCAAACTGGTACTTTGAACAGCTGACGGCCAACGGCATGGCCGTGACTGACGCCGGCCCCGAGTTCCTGGGCGAGCTGAAAGAGATCGGCGCCAAGATGACCGAGGAATGGCTGGCCTCTGTCGGCGATGACGGCAAGGCGATCCTGGACGCCTATAACGGCAACTGATCGCTCGAAGCGATCTGAACGGCCCCGCCTGCCGCTTGCGGGTGGGGCCGTGCATTCCCTCAGCTTTCTTCATCCGATCACTTTCTTGATCCGATCACTGTCTTCATCCAATCAATGGGGGTGTCGATCTTGCGCGACTGGCAACCATTTCTGGGCCTGCCTTTGTGGCTGTGGCTTTTTGTTCTTCCGAGCCTTCTGGCGCTGGCCTGCCTGCTGGCCCCCGGCCCCATGGGGCGCATCTTGCGCCCGCTGCAACGGGTGAGTGACAAGATCTATCTGGGCTCCGGCGTCGTGGCGGCGGGGTTCATGCTGCTGATCCTCTTGCTGATCGTGGCGCAGATGATCGCCCGTTGGAGCAACCTGACCTTTCCCGGCTCAACCGAATATGCGGGTTATGCGATGGCGGCCACGTCGTTCCTGGCGCTGGCCCATGCGCTGACACGGGGCGCGCATATCCGGGTATCGATCTTCCTCAACATCAGCCCCCGCGTCGGCCTGGTGCTGGATGCATTTGCCATGTGGATCGGCGCTCTTACAGCGACCTATTTCGCCCGCTACGCGATCAAGACCAACATCTTTTCCAAGATGCTGAACGACCGCACCCAGGGGCAGGATTTCGTGCCCGAATGGCTGCTCTCTTTCTTTGCCATGTTCGCAACCGCCCCCACGAAATGGGGAGACCTCTGGGCCAATACCGGTTCCGACTGGATCTATACGCCGATGTGGCTGCCGCAGCTGCCGATGTCGATTGGCACCGTGCTGCTGGCCCTGGCCCTTTGGGACTACCTCTGCCGCCTGTTGATCACCCGCCGTGCCAGCATCATTTCGGAGGCCGTCGAATGAGCGAGATCTACGCCACCATCATCTTTCTCTTTGTCCTTTTCACGCTTCTGGGCAGTTCGGTCTGGATCGGCCTTGCGCTGATGGGGGTCGCCTGGGTGGGGATGGAGCTGTTCACCTCGCGCCCGGCAGGCGACGCGATGATCACCACCATCTGGACCGGCGCCTCCAGCTGGACGCTGACCGCCCTGCCGCTGTTCATCTGGATGGGAGAGATCCTTTATCGAACGCGCCTGTCCGAGGACATGTTCCGTGGCCTTGCGCCCTGGATGCGCTGGCTACCGGGGGGGCTTTTGCACACCAATATTGCGGGCTGCACCATCTTTGCCGCCGTATCGGGGTCTTCCGCTGCGACGCTGACCACCGTGGGCAAGATGTCGATCCCCGAGCTGCGCAAACGCGGCTACCCTGAGTTCATGATCATCGGCACCCTTGCGGGCGCGGCCACGCTGGGCCTGATGATCCCGCCTTCGCTGACGCTGATCGTCTACGGAGTGTCGATCAATGAATCGATCACCAAGCTGTTCATGGCGGGCATCTTGCCGGGCCTGGTGCTGGCCGGGTTGTTCATGGCCTATATCATCGGCTGGCATTTCCTGTCCAAGGGCGAACGCCCGCAGGAAGAACCCAGCATGACCTTCGGGCAGATGCTGGCCGAAAGCCGCTTTCTGATCCCTGTCCTGCTGCTGGTCGCCACTGTGATCGGCTCGATGTACCTCGGTTACGCCACCGCGACCGAGGCTGCCGCTGTGGGGGTCCTGGGCTCGATGACGCTGGCGCTTGCACAGGGGTCGCTGAACTGGAGCACCTTCACCGCCTCCTTGATGGGCGCGACACGCACCTCGGCGATGATCGCGCTGATCCTTATGGGCGCCTCCTTCCTGTCGCTGGCCATGGGCTTTACCGGCCTGCCGCGGGCATTGGCGGGCTGGATCGACGAGATGAACCTGTCGCCGCTGGTGCTGATCGTGGCGCTGACGCTCTTCTACGTGGTGCTGGGGATGTTCCTCGACGGGATTTCCTCGGTCGTTCTCACCATGGCCATTGTCGAGCCGATGATCCGCCAGGCCGGGATCGATGTGATCTGGTTCGGCATCTTCATCGTGGTGGTCGTCGAAATGGCGCAGGTGACGCCGCCCATCGGCTTCAACCTCTTCGTGCTGCAGGGCATGACCCGGCACGAGATCTCCTACATCGCCAAGACCGCCATCCCGATGGTCGGGCTGATGCTGGTGATGGTGGTAATCCTCGTGGCCTGGCCGGAACTGGCTACCTGGCTGCCCGAAAACATCCGCGCAGCGCCGTCGGGTTGATGGTCTGACGGCATGCTGACATTGCTTGCCTTCGTGGCCCGGCATGGCCGGGCCGCCTTGGTTCTGGGCCTATTGGCCGGGCTGCTGCTGCCCGATCTGGCCCGGCTCCTGCGGCCCTGGATCCCGCAGCTGGTCGCCCTGCTTCTGTTCCTGACCGCCTTTCGCATCGGTGCGCGGGCGGCCTTGGGAGGGCTTGCCGACGGGCTCTCCTCCCTGCGCGCCGTTTTGGTCCTGCAACTGGCGCTGCCGCTGGCGGCTCTGTTGCTGTTCTGGCTCATCGGGATAGAGACGACGCCCGCCGCCATTGCCATCCTGTTGATGCTGAGCGCGCCTTCGGTGACCGGCAGCCCCAATATCACCCTTCTGCTGGGACATGCACCGGAACCGGCCTTTCGCGTGCTGGTGCTGGGAACCGCCCTGATGCCGCTGACCATCATTCCGGTGTTCCTGCTGGCGCCGAGCCTTGGTGGGCTGCAAGAGGTGATCTGGGCCGCCCTGCGCCTGACCGGCGCCATCGGGGTGACGGTGGCGGCGGCTTGGGTCCTGCGGCGCGCGACCCTGCCGGATCTGCGCCCGGATCAAGTACAAGCGCTCGACGGGCTGACGACCCTTGCGCTTGCGGTGATCGTCGTCGGGCTGATGTCGGCCCTTGGTCCTGCGCTGCAGAGCGCGCCGATGCTCGTTGCCAAATGGATGGCCCTTGTGCTGGTGGCAAACTTGGGCTTGCAGCTCGCAACCTACCGCCTGCTGCGGTGGCAGGGCCACATGCAGGTTGCGGTGCCCTATGCGATTGTTGCGGGCAATCGCAACTTTGCCCTGTTCCTGATCGCCCTGCCCGCAAGCACCACCGATCAACTGCTGATCTTTCTGGGGTGTTACCAGGTGCCGATGTATCTGACGGCCGTGATCATGCGGCGCCTCTATGCGCCGGTGCCAGCCGACCAGTACAGCGGATGAGTTCCGCGCGGGTCTCAGCCCGGAAACAACCGCGCCATTTCCTCGTCGAACTTGGCCCAGCTCAGCACCGCCTTGTTGCCCGCCAGCCCGTGATAATAAGACTTCCCGCTCGACGTCGGCAGCCCGGCCCAGATCTTTGACAGATTGTGCATAAAGGCATGGCGGTTCATCTCCCCCGCCAGGGTTTCGCTCAGGCCCGCCTCCTCCAGGAGCTGATGCGCCAGGCGGTCTTGCAGCAGCGGTGAGAACCGATCCGAGCGGCTGGCCCCCACATGTTTGACCAACCGCCGCAGGGTGGCCGGAATGAACTGATAGCGTCCGATGGCATGCTGCTGCCCGGGCGTTTCGTCGATCCACTTGTAGATCTCGCCGATGGTCATCTGTGTGGGGCGTTTCGGCGGTTTGATGGTTGCCGCATATTGCACGGCATCATATTGCGCCTTGCCCGCCTCGGCGCCGGCAATCAGCGTCATCAGCCTTTGCACCGCATTGCCGCCGACAACGGCCCGCGGCAGGGTGCGAAACAGGCTGTTGCCGCTGCGCCCGATGAACACGCTGGCAAGGTTGGCCTGGACCGCTTCCATCTCCGCCTCCAGATCCGGCTTGGCCCGGGCCTCGGCCCCCGGTCCGGGCTGGACCTCGGCCTTGACCGGCACCGTCAGCATCGGTCGCGCGACCGATGCGCCTGTCTGAAAGAACTGCTGGCTGACAATCGAGAACCTGTCCGCCGCGAATACCTGCGTGGCAGTAAGGGCAAGCGACAACAGGGCAAAAGCCAGGGCGCGGGCAGAGTGGAGCATGAATACCTTCTGGTTCGATCAAGTGGTCAGCCCCGACCATGACCGCACAGAATTGATATTTCCTTTAGACTTCACATTTTCCCGGCCCGATGTCGGCCCCGGGCTGCGCCGGAGTGCAACAGCGCCGCGCCAAGGCGCGGCGCTAGGCCCAACGGGAAAGGCGCACCCATTCGGGTGCTGCTTGACGGGCGGGAGCTGCCCGCCTCTGCTCCTGATTTCTCTCTCAGGGGGGGGCGCGGCCCTATTTCAGGCGGGGCGGCTTCTCGGGGTCGCTGCCAGGCGCGATTGGCCTGTAGACCTGCGGCGCCTCCGGCTCGGGCAGATCGAAACGCAGGCCCACCTTTGCCAGGCTGGCCGCCACCGTGTCTGATCCAGCGAAGAACCCCACATCCAGCGCACCGGCCTCGATCCCCGAAAAGGTCAGCGCCTCGCTCACCGCCTTGGCCAGGGCGCCGCGCGCCGCGTCCTTGGCATCGACGAAGCCCAAGAGATGCCCCTGCCCGCCGCCCTTGTAGCGCACCGAGACAAGATAGGCCGATCCGGCCAGCCCCGCGGCCGTTGCCAGCTTGCCATCCAGGGCGCTCAGCAACACCTCCGGCAGCCCGACCGGCGGCTCAAAAACCTCCACCGCCGCCTCGACCTGATCCGGAGCGTGCTCCAATGTGCCCGCCAGCCAGGTGATGGCCTCGTCCGGGATCAGCATGGCGGAGGGCGCAACCTCCAGGTTGACCCCCAGCCCGATCCCCTGCCCTGCCAGCATCCCCACGATGCCGCGCCCCGACAGCGCCGCGTAAGGCACGGCGCGCCCCGCAAAATCCGCCAGCCGTTCTTCGCGGTCGAAAACCAGCACGAACCGCCCCTCGGGCGTGTCGAACAGGGCGGGCTCCAGCTTGTCCCCCTCGACCTCCTTTTCCAGCATCAGGAACAGCTCGCAATCCGACAGCCGTTCGTAAAAGCGCAGGCGCGCGGCATCCGATGCCGGGTCTGCCTCCATCTGTGCGTGGGCCTGATCCAAAGGGGTGGGCGTCGTCATCACAAAAGCTCCTTGATCCGGGTCCGCAAGACCGGCAGCAATTCGGCCTCAAACCACGGGTGGCGTTTCAGCCATGCGGTATTGCGCCAGGAGGGATGAGGCAAGGGAAAGATCTGCGGCGCATATGCGCGCCAGGCCGCGACCCGGTCGGACACGTTCATCTTGTCCTCGAAATGATAGGCCTGCGCATAGCCGCCAACCAGCACCGTGAGCTCCACCTTTGGCAAAGCCTCCAGCACCCTGGCGCGCCAGGTGTCGGCACAGAGGGGCGGCGGCGGCAGATCGGCTTTCTGCGCGCTATATCCCGGAAAACAAAAGGCCATGGGCACGATGGCGACCCGCTCCAGATCGTAGAACTGCGCCGCGCTCATCCCCAGCCACTGCCGCAAGCGATCTCCCGACGGATCGGTAAAGGGGCGGCCGCTTTCATGCACCCTTAACCCCGGCGCCTGCCCGGCGATCAGGATCCTGGCCGAGGGTCGAAACCAGACCACCGGACGCGGCGCATGCTGCGTGGCCGTGCCCGCAAACCGCTCCGCACACAAGCTACAAGCGGCAATCTCGGCCTCCAGGGTCTTTTTCGCTGGTCCGACAGCAACCATCACCGTTTCCTATTTGGAAACAATATGGGTATAGTTTGCAAAAATCCGCCCCCTGCTGGCTGCCGCACCGTCCTGCTTCACGACCCATCGTCAGAAGGGTTTCTCGAGGAAGGTTAACGCTTCACTGCTGAAATATGTCACAATTTGACATAACAAAGCCCAAATCGACGCGTAGGTCGTTAATATAGATCAGGTATTCCCGGCAGGATCAAATCTGTTGGACGCAAGACACCCTGGTCCACGCATACCCCGCTCGACGCCTGTGGCGCCGGGCAAATCACCGCAGTCGGCCCCGTCCGACGCCCAAGGATGGAAAGAGCCCGGAGAACGGACCAGACAGGCAAGACCGGAACGCGCATGCTTGAGTTTGAAAATGTCAGCAAGTCCTTCTGGACGGGCAAACAGCGCAAGGTGATCCTCGACCGGGTCTCCTTCCGGGTGGAGCTTGGCAAATCCATGGGTATCCTGGCCCCCAATGGCACCGGCAAGACCACCCTGATCAACATGATGGCAGGCCTGGAAAAACCGGATGAGGGTGAGATCCGGCGCGGTTGCAAGATCTCCTTTCCGCTGGGCTTCATGGGCGGGGTCATCAGCCGCCTTTCGGGGATGGAAAACAGCCGCTATATCGCCAAGCTTTATGGCCTGGATCCCGATTACGTGGAGGCCTACTGCCGGTGGCTCTGCGGGTTGAAGGAGTATTTCGATCAGCCGCTGGGCACCTATTCCTCGGGGATGCGGGCGCGGTTCAGCTTTTCTTTGATGCTGGCGCTGGACTTCGATATCTACCTGATCGACGAGGGCATGCCCAGCACCACCGATGTGGAATTCAACCGCAAGGCCGGTTCGATCCTGCAGGAACGGCTGCAGACCACCACCATCGTGATTGTTTCCCACCAGCCCAAGACGCTGGAAAAGTTCGCCCGCTCCGCCGCGGTGCTGCTGGACGGGAAACTGCACATGTTTGAAACCTTGGAAGAAGCGAAGCAGCTCTATGACTACGAAACCCAAGGCTAAGAAGTTCCGGATCCGCCGCACCAGCACTGAAACAGGTGCCAGCGCCGCGGCCCGTCCGGTTGAGGCCCCAGGCCCCGGCAGCAGCGCCGAAGCCGCCAGCGCCTCGGCCCGCGCGGCTGCCGCAAACGCGCAAGGTGCCCCGGGCAAGACAGAGCCAGGACAGGCTGCGTCAGGGCAGGCAAGTTTTGGGCAGGCAGGCTCGGGGTCGGCGCTCTCGGGGCAGGTCAGCACCCCGCGCGAGGTGAAGACCTCCACCGATATCGACGAGATCCGCCGCGAGGGGCTGACGGGCCGTCAGTTGCGCATGGCCCGACGCGTGGCACAGCAGCACAATCTGCCGGTCACATCGGATTTCGACGCGGTGCGCCTGCTTCGGCTGAAGGGGATCGACCCGTTCAAACGCTCCAATATGCTGGAACTGGTTGTCCCGCAGAACACCGCACGCCCCGAAGGCACCCCGACGCCGGGGGCGATCCAACTGCCGCAGACGGTGCCTGCGACCAAGACCACCCTGCCCTCCACCGAATTGAGCCCGGCCGAGCGGCGCAATCGCGAAATCCAGGAAATCCAGCGCGATATCGCCCGGCGGCGGCGCCGCAAGCTGGGGCTTCTGGTGGCACGGCTGGCCTTCTTCGTGATGCTGCCGACGCTGATCACCGGGTATTATTTCTACAAGGTTGCCACGCCCATGTATGCGGCGAAGTCCGAATTCCTTGTGCTCAAGGCCGATAGCGCCGGTGGCAGCGGGCTTGGCGGATTGCTGAGTGGCACCCAGTTTGCCACCAGCCAGGATTCCATCGCAGTGCAAAGCTATCTGCAATCCAAGGAAGCCATGCTGCGGCTGGATGACGAGGTCGGGTTCAAATCGCATTTCACGCAAGACTGGATCGACCCCATCCAACGTCTGGATCCCGCGCCGACCAACGAGGAAGCCTACAAGACCTACGCGCGCAACATCAAAATCGGCTATGATCCCACCGAGGGCGTGATCCGCATGGAAGTGACCGCCGCCGATCCCGAGGTTTCGGCAGAATTCTCGCGTCGGCTGATCTCCTATGCACAGGAAAAGGTCAATCACCTCTCTGAACAGAAGCGCGCCGATCAGGTGGGCGAGGCCGAAGCCGCGCTGGAGCTCGCCGAGGTCCAGCGCCGCGAAGCACAGGAACACCTTGTCCGCCTGCAGCAGAAGGGCGCCGTGCTTGACCCCGAAGGCGTGATCATGTCGCTGCGCTCGCAGATCTCCACCTTCGAGGTGCAATTGCAGGAAAAGCAGCTGGAACTGGCCGCCCTTCTGGACAACGCCCGCCCGAACCGGGCCAAGGTCGATGGCGCCGAGGCGGATATCGCCCGGCTCGAGGCGCTGATCCAGCGATTGAATGATCGGATGACCGATGCCTCGGCCGGCGAAAACTCGCTTGCCAGCCTCAGCGTGCAGATCCAGATGGCACAGGCCGATCTGGCGACCCGCGATCTGATGCTGCAATCGGCCTTGCAACAAGTGGAAACCACCCGCATGGAGGCCAACCGACAGGTGCGCTATCTGACCACCGCGGTGGAACCGGTCCCGAGCCAGGAACCCTCTTATCCGCGCAAGTTCGAAAATACGATTTTGGCTTTCCTGATCTTTTCCGGTATCTACCTGATGTGTTCGCTCACAGCATCCATTCTCCGGGAACAGGTATCCTCTTAACGCCATGAAACATATCGACATCGCCGGGCTGACCATCGGCAATGACTGTCCGCTGACAGTGATTGCCGGCCCCTGCCAGCTGGAATCCGCAGATCACGCGCAGATGATCGCAGGAACCCTGAAGGAGGCCTGCGACAAAGCAGGCGCCCAATATGTGTTCAAGGGCTCCTTCGACAAGGCCAACCGCACCTCGCTCAATGCGAAACCCGCCTTGGGCCTGGACCAAGGGCTGAAGGTTCTGGAGTCGGTCAAGAAAGAGATCGGCGTGCCGGTCATCACCGATATCCACGAAAAGGAACAGTGTGATCCCGTGGCCGCGGTGGTGGACATCATGCAGATCCCGGCCTTCCTGTGCCGTCAAACAGCGCTCCTGCTGGCGGCGGGCAAAACCGGTGCCGCGATCAATGTGAAAAAGGGCCAGTTCCTTGCCCCCTGGGACATGCCCAATGTGGTGGCGAAGATCGAAAGCACCGGCAACGAGCGCATCCTTCTGACAGAGCGCGGCGTGACCTTCGGCTACAACCGCCTGGTCGTGGACATGCAGTCCCTGCCGGAAATGGCGCGCACGGGCTATCCGGTTGTGATGGATGCGACCCATGCGGTGGCCCAGCCGGGCGGCCTTGGCGGAGCATCGGGCGGTCAGCGCGAGTTTGCACCCGTGCTTGCGCGGGCGGCAGTTGCCACCGGGATTGCCGCAGTTTTCACCGAAACCCACGAAGACCCGGACAACGCCCCCTGTGATGGGCCGAATATGATCTATCTTTCAGAGATGCCAAAACTGGTTGAAACCCTGATGGCCTTCGACCAAGTGGCAAAAGCCAACCCAATTGCGATTTGACCCCGAAAAGGGATTATAGATGACGAAACCAATCTCACCGGTTACCCCAAACACCTGGTCCTTCCTGCGCGATCCGATGATCACGCCCACCGGCTTTCGCGAGTATGACGCGCGCTGGAAATACCCCGAGGAAATCAACCTTCCGGGCATGACCGCGCTTGGCCTTGGCCTTGGCACCCAGATGCACAAGCGTGGCATTGATCCGGTCATCGCAGTGGGCAACGACTACCGTGACTACTCCCTGGCCATCAAACAGGCGCTGATCCTGGGCCTCATGCAGGCAGGCATCCAGGTCAAGGACATTGGCCCTGCGGTGTCTCCGATGGCCTATTTCGCGCAGTTCCACCTGGATGTGCCCGCCGTCGCCATGGTTACCGCCAGCCACAACCCCAACGGCTGGACCGGGGTCAAGATGGGCTTTGACCGCCCGCTGACCCATGGCCCCGATGAGATGTCCGAGCTGCGCGACATCGTGCTGAACGGCGAGGGCGTTGCGCGACCGGGCGGATCCTATGAATTCGTCGATGGCGTCAAGGAAGCTTACCTCGACGACCTGGTGGGCGACTTCAAGATGTCCCGCAAGCTGAAGGTGGTCTGCGCCACCGGCAATGGCACCGCCTCCGCCTTTGGGCCGGAGCTGTTCGAGCGGATCGGTGTCGAGGTTGTCCCCAGCCACAACGAGCTGGACTACACCTTCCCCAACTACAACCCCAACCCCGAAGCCATGGAAATGCTGCATGACATGTCGGACACGGTCAAAGCCTCGGGCGCGGATTTTGCCCTCGGGTTTGACGGGGACGGTGACCGCTGCGGCGTGGTGGATGACGAGGGCGAGGAAATCTTTGCCGACAAGGTGGGCGTCATCATGGCGCGCGACCTGTCCAAGATCTACCCCAACGCAACCTTCGTGGCCGATGTGAAATCCACAGGGCTGTTTGCCTCGGACCCCGAGCTGAAAAAGAACGGCGTCACCGCCGACTACTGGAAGACCGGCCACAGCCACATGAAGCGGCGGGTGAAGGAAATCGGCGCCCTGGCGGGGTTTGAGAAATCCGGTCACTACTTCCTCGCCGAACCTGTGGGGCGCGGCTATGACTGCGGCATGCGTGTCGCCGTGGAGATCTGCAAGCTGATGGACCGCAACCCCGACATGAAGATGTCGGACCTCAGGAAGGCCCTGCCCAAGACCTGGTCGACCCCGACCATGTCGCCCTATTGCGCCGATACCGAGAAATACACGGTGCTGGAGCGTCTGGTGGAGAAACTGGTGGCCAAGGCCGACGCCGGTGACACCATTGCAGGCCGTGCCATCAAGGAGGTGGTGACCGTCAATGGCGCCCGGGTGATCCTCGACAATGGTTCCTGGGGGCTGGTGCGTGCTTCGTCGAATACGCCGAACCTGGTGGTGGTCTGCGAAAGCAGCGAAAGCGAAGCGGAAATGCGGGCGATCTTTGCCGATATTGACGCGGTGATCCGCACCGAGCCTCTGGTCGGGGACTACGATCAGACGATCTGATCCGACAGCTTATAAGGTATTTCGCCTGGCTTGCGCCAATCGACCCGCGCGCCCACCTTCGGTGGGCGCGTTTTCTCGTGGCGCGGCCAAGTTCAAAGAATCCCGGCCTAGTTCCCCTGCAGTAGACGCAAGAGCTGCTCTTTCGCCTCCTGTTCGATCCGGTCCTTGATCACCTCGTTCAGATCCGCATCGGGGGCGATTTCCGTCTCCAGCTCTTCGCTCAGCTTTTCACGCACCCGCTCCTTGGCCTGTTCCTCGACCTCTTCGATCTTGGGACGCAGGGCCTCTTCCAGATCGGGGCGGATCCTGGGCGCGCTCCAGGGGCCGGTGATGGCCACCGGGATCGACAGGCCCACGCCGCCGTCAGACCCCTGCAATGTGGGCGTAAAGCGATAGTCGAGATCCTGCGCACCAAGGCCGATCCGGCCCTTGCCATCGGCCCTGAGCCCCTTGATGGTGATCAGAAGATCGGGGTTTTGCAGGTTGCCATTCTGCATCGTGAAGCTGCCCGTCAGATGCTCAAAGACGGTGCTGCCACCATTGCCCCGGCCCGCGCGCATCAAGCCTTCCAGATCGAAGCCGGTGAAGAAGCCCTTGCCGACCTCAAGCCAGCCCTTGCCGCTGAGCGAGCGCATGATGGCATCGACCGAATTGCCAACACCCAGGAATTCCAACTCGCCAAGCGCAGCGCCATGCAGGCGGGTATAGCCTGCGGTCTGCCCCAGCGCCTGCTCCAGCTGGATACCGTTGAACGAGAGCTTGCCGCCCACCGACAGGCCATTGCGATTGTTGGCCACCATCTGTCCCGTCACCTGCCCGCCGAACAGGGCGGCGGGCTGTGCCTTCAGGACGGCCCGCGCCCGATCCATGGTCAGCGTCAGCTTGCTTTCACCCAAGGAATAGCCCGCAGCCGACAGGCTCTTGAAGGTCAGAACCGCCGTGCCGTTCAGCGCAGAAAGCGCCGAGACATCGATGCGATCCTTCGGCCAGCCCTCGCTTGCCGCGCCTTGGCCGCTGCCCGAACCGGCAGATCCAAACCCCGGAAAGGACAAGGCCCCCGCCGTGAGCTGTGCCGTCACCTCCGGCACCTCCTTCATGACAAGATCGACAGCCCCCTGGATCCGGTTGCCGTCCAGATCCAGCGCCAGATCGCGCAGGGCCAGGCGGCCATCCGGCGTATAGGTGGCATCGGCACCGACAACGGCCGACCTGCCCGCCCCCTTTGGCACCTCGATCTGCCCGCCCCCCAGCGCGGCAATGAAACCGCCGCTGTCAGAGGCCTTCAGCGTGATCCGACCGCTGCCCGCACCATCGATCCCGGCGCGGCCATCAAAGCGCAAGACGCCGCCCGGCGCCTTGACCGTGGCCCCCACCGAGGACACCTTCCCCGCAAGGAAGTCCGCGAATGTTCCGATCTCACCCGCAATCTCGACCGGCACATGGGCCGGGCGCAGGGTCAGATCCATGTTCACCGTGCCGCTTGGGTCGGGCCAATGCAGGGCTAGGTCAATCGCCTTCATCTCGACCGGCGCGCTGCCATGAGGCGCATAGCGCAATGATGCCCCGGTCAGGGTGAGCTTCTCGATCTGCACCGGCAGAGAGCTCTCCTGCGACGTGGGCGCAGCCGCTTCAGCCCCCTCATTCGGTGTCATAACCCAGTTGCCGGTGCCATCGGCGCGGGTCGCGAGGTTCAGCTGCGGCAACAGCGCGGTGATCTCGGTGACCCGCACGTTTCCCTGCAACAGATCCACTGCGGAAATGCCGATAGACATCCGCGCGGCCTCCAGCATCGGCGCAGGCCCGGCCCAATCGGCATTGGACAGCGTCACCCCTTCGGTCCTGATCCCCAGCACCGGCCAGAGGGTAAAGCCCACCTCGCCCTGAAATTCCAGCTTGCGCCCGGTCTGCGCCTCCAGCTGCTGCGCCGCCAGCGTCGCCACCCGCTCTCCGGGCAGCATCAAAACCACCCCGATGAGCAGCGCCAGCGTCAGGATGATTGCCGAAAGAACCCGAATGATCAGCCGCATAGCGCCCTCCCCTGCCAATTTCCCCAAGGATACAGAGCGCCGGGAATGGTGCAATAGAGAGGTAGGACAGGTCACAACAAACGAAGCTGCTCATAATCGACTGTGCACGCATATGTCACCAAACGGTGCCCGGACCGACTTAGAGTCAAATCCCGATTTAAACTTTTGATTGATTTTAATCCACAACAATGCACGATTTAAGTGAGTGGAGGAATGTTATGGAAAAACCTGATTATTTATTGCATGGCGAAGCAGCGCGCCTGTTTCCGGTTCTATCGAATACATCCAAAGAAGGGCGTACGACATCAATTGTTCTGGCCTGCGTGTCAAAAGTCGAAGAGTTGGGCGCAGAATTGCTTTCATCGCTTGGACAACGCGCAGGGGAATCGCATATGGCGGTGACGAGCTGACAGGCGCGTCTTGCGGCTGACACCGGGATGGATTCTGATGGTGG
>NZ_JARCJL010000018.1:0-80404 GCF_028890025.1 Phaeobacter sp. PT47_59 | reverse complement strand
ATAGGTGTCCCAAGGTCTTCCTCTCGGCCATCGCGCTCGCAGCCGTCGTTATCTACTGGTTATGAATCCTGACCCTAACCGTCGCAGATCTGTTGCTCAGCAATGATTCAGTTGCTGACACCGATCAGCGTATTCTTTTAAACGAACTCAAGCGGTTCCTCACGCATGACAGTGCGGGCGTAAAAGGGTTTGACCGGATGCCACCCGAATGGAGCGAGTTGAACAGACATGTGTCTGCCGGTGGAAAAATCTTAGCCCGATCTTCTGAAGCAACCGCCGTGCTCGACGCCTGGCACCAGGAAACAAAGGACTTGGCGCTTATCCTTAGTCGCCATACCGACACAGCTGTATCGCAAAAGCTGAGCCGTAAACATGTGAGCGATCCATCCCTTCGTCACAAAGACGAACTACAGCTTCTCAGGGAAATACAACAGCTCAGCGCGACCTTTGACGTTCCCGACGCCGCTGCCCCGCTGGACGTCGTCGCCGACATGAACCGCAGAACAATAGAAGTCGGCATGACACTCAGGGCTCCCGAAGACAAGAAATCAGCGAAGGCACGATTGAACTGGCTGCTGCGGCAAATAAAAGTGGACAATGTGGATGAGGTATTCGTACGCATGAAGTGGCCAGGGCGCAGCGAAGACACTCAGTTTCCCATTACCGACCTAATTGCATCTCCTGATCTTTGCGAAAAAGATAAGAATGGCCTGCAAGTGGTCAGCTTCCACCTCTACCGAGCCAAGAGATTGGGTGCCAAATTCATTCAGCAAACCAACTTCATTGCCGAGCTGGAACAGATCGTACCGGCATTCTACCGCGACATCGGCCAGAATTTGGTAGCTTGGCGGAAACCTGCTCCAAAGATCAAGGTGCCCCAACCGGAAGTCGACCTTCAGAGCCTTGAAGATGAGGCAGAGATGGAAGCACAGGAAGGCTGACGGCTAACCCGCCACCAACGCCCCCCAAAGGTCATACTCCCCGGCCTCGTCCACCTCGACGGTGACCAGATCACCGACGGTCAAGCCTTCGGTGCCCTCGTCGATGAACAGGTTGCCGTCAATCTCAGGCGCGTCGGCCTTGGTGCGGCAGGTGGCGATGCCGTCTTCGTCGATGTCGTCCACGATGACCTGGCAGATCTGCCCGACCTTGGCCGCCAGCTTGGCCTCGGAAATGGCTTGCGCCTTTTCCATGAAGCGCTCCCAGCGTTCCTGCTTCACCTCTTCGGGCACGTGATCCGGCAGATCGTTGGAGCGCGCTCCGGCCACGTTTTCGTACTTGAAACACCCCACCCGGTCGAGCTGTGCCTCGTCCATCCAGTCCAAGAGGTGCTGGAACTCCGCCTCGGTCTCTCCCGGGTAGCCGACGATAAAGGTCGAGCGCAGGGTGATCTCCGGGCAGGTGTCGCGCCAGGCGCGGATTTCGTCCAGTGTCTTGGCCGCTGCTGCGGGGCGCGCCATGCGTTTCAGCACATCCGGGTGAGCGTGCTGAAAGGGGATATCCAGATAGGGCAGCAGGGCATTGTCCGGGTCCGCCATCAGCGGGATCAGCTCGCGCACATGGGGGTATGGGTAGACATAGTGCAGCCGCACCCAAAGGTCCGAGGCCGGTGCCAGTTCGCCCAGCGCGCGGGACAGGTCGGTGATATGGCTGCGGATTGCTCCGCCTTTCCAGGGGTTCACATCATACTTTCGGTCCAGCCCATAGGCCGAGGTATCCTGGCTGATCACCAGAAGTTCGCGCACGCCTGCATCGACCAGCTTCTCCGCTTCGCGCAGCACCGCATGGGCCGGGCGCGAGGCGAGCCGCCCGCGCATGTCGGGGATGATGCAGAACTTGCACTTGTGATTGCAGCCTTCCGAGATCTTCAGATAGCTGAAATGGCGCGGGGTGAGGCTAACGCCGGTGGCGGGCAAGAGGTCAACAAATGGATCGGGGCTGGGCGGCACGGCGGCGTGCACGGCATCCAGCACCTGTTCGTACTGGTGCGGGCCGGTGACGGCGAGGATGCGCGGATGATGGTCGCGAATATACTCCGGCTCGGCGCCCAGACAGCCGGTGACGATGACCTTGCCGTTTTCCTTCAGTGCTTCACCGATGGCCTCCAGGCTTTCGGCCTTGGCGCTGTCCAGGAAACCGCAGGTGTTGACGATCACCGCATCGGCGCCTGCGTAATCGGCGCTGATGCCGTATCCTTCGGCGCGCAGGCGGGTGAGGATCCGTTCGCTGTCCACCAATGCCTTGGGGCAGCCGAGCGAAACCATCCCAAGGGTCGGCTGGCCCGCGCGGGGCGAGTCACCGAACTGGGCTTTCGGGGCAAGGTCGGGGCGAAGATCTGGCGGATTGCTGGTCATGGCAGCGCATATAATACGCGCACCGGGCTTTTGGAATGGATGATTTGACCCATGCCCCGTCCTTTGCGCCTGCCGCGCCGCGACAGCGGCGCCGCGCCCAAGGCCGCCAGCGGGTCCTGGCGCAGCCAGGGCACGCGCGGGCGCGGGAGTTCCCCTTCCATGGCGACCTCCGGATCAGATCGCAATCCTGGCGCCGTGATCAGACCGTTACCCGTTCAGCCGCCGACAGGTTCTTTCTTCGCGTGCAACTGCTGCAGCCTGTCCGCATTGTTGCATCCCTCCGGAGCGGCTTCGGCGTGATCATGTGCCGCGAGCCATCGCTGGCATTTCTCGACGCAGCCACAGGCCCGGCACTGGTTGATCATCTCCGCCCAGTCCTCTTCGCTGATCTGACCTGCGGCAAAGGCTTCGACAAGATCCACATCGGTTGTCTTCGCCATCAAACCGAGCAATCGAAGATGAAACAGGGCCTCACCCAAGGGCTGCATGATCAAACCTCCCAATCCTTGCTCAAACGACCGCCCGCCTCCCGCATCGCCCTCATTGAGACGGCTCGCGCAGGAACCCCAGCAGATCCCGGTTGCGGCAATAATCCGGAGTATCGCCCGCCACGACGCCCGGCTGCGCGGAGCGCAGCCAATCCTGACAGGTTTCTGGATGAGCGCAGCGGGTACAGCGCAAGACCGCCTCGGCGATCTCATCGAAATTCAGCCGCCCGGCAATGGCCTCTTCCTGCAGGTCCAATCCAACCGCCTGCCCCATGTCATCAAAGAGGGCCGCATGGGTTTTCAATGCGCGGTGCGGCGCCGCCTCCCGTTCGTCCATAGCGCGTTCTCCAGGATCCGTTTCAGGCGCAAGGGTAGCACGGGGCCGCGAGGAGACATTGATGCAGGTCAAGCGGGCGGTTGGGCGTCCAGATAGGCGCGCACCGCATCCTGCACCCGGCGAAATCGGTCTCCGCCCAGCTTCTTGCCGCCGTACCAGCGGGTCACGATGATCACATGGTCGCTCAACCCTTGGCGTGCCATCATCCGCAGGATCACCATACCGGCACCGCTTTCGCCATCATCGGCCTTCAAGCCCCCCGTCGGCAGGATCGCCGCCCAGGTGTTATGAGTGGCCTTGGCATAGGCGCGGTCCGTCTTCAACTCTGCCAGCACCCGGTCCACCTCGGCCCGCGATGTGACAGGGGCACCGCTGACCGCATAGCGCGACCCGCGGTCTGTCAGCACCACGCCCAGCCTGCTCAGCGCGGGTGCCCTGTCGCTGTCTGCATGCCCCATGGTCAGTTCAGCCCATACCGACTGATGGTATCCTGCACCACCCGGACCCGGTCTGGATTGGCCGGATGGCTGCCAAGAAACATGTCGCCCGGATCCGGCAAGCGGGAGAAGAACTGCACCCCGACGCTGGGCCGATAGCCCGACTTGTGGGTGATGATCGTCCCCAGCCGGTCCGCCTCCAGTTCGAACGCCTTGGAGTAGCTGCGCGCACCGACGATAGCACCCAGGTCCTGCGCATTGGACACATCCGCCGCAGTGCCCCCCGCGAGCGTTGCCAGACCGGCCAGCAGCACGGATCCCGCCGCAGCATTCTGTTGCTGGCGTGCCAGGTGGCCCTCGATATGGTGGGCCGTCTCATGGGCCATGACAAATGCCAGTTCATCCGCATTGCCGAGCTGCCCCAGCATGGATTGGGTAAAGGTGATCACCGGCCGCCCCGAACGGGCCAGGCTCTGATAGGCATTGGGAGCGGCCTTCGGGTTGGGATCGATACCGATTGCAAAATCGCAGTTCATCCCTTGGGTTTCCGTCCGGCAAATCCGCTCTGCAACCGGTTCCACCCGCGCGACCACGGCCCGGAAACTGGCCATGTCCACTCCGCCAGGCCGGTACTCAGCCGCGCCACCGGGCGGGACAGGGCGATCCTCGCTCAAGGGCGGTACCTGCACCGCACAGGCGCTGAGGGCCACAAGGGCGCAAGCAATCAAAACGCGGCGCATCGGCCTATCCTTCGTTCTTTCGTCATCGTGACATTGCGCGCCACGTGGCGCACGGCATGGATCTAAAGGCTGCGGGCCAGCATTTCCAGTGTGCCCCTCGCCCCTATGCCCCATGACAGCATCATATTTCCCCTGCCCATGCAAACGCTTGCCAATGCGCCTGCCGCGGTGGCAACATCCGCGCATGTTTACGATCGAGCATGAATTCGACTCAACCATCGTGACCCTGGTGGACGAGGGCGACGCCCCTCTGACCGAGGATGTCACCATCAACGCCTTTGCCGAATGCGTCACCGTCGAACAATATGACGCCCGAACCGATCGCGTTGAGAAAATTACCCTTTCCTACAACCAGTTGCGGGATCTGGCCGCAGCCTTGGACCTGCCGGAAGGGGTTTACCGCCTGGTCCCGGAAGAAAAGACCGGACCGGCCTAGACATCCGACACATGCATCTGCCTCCTTCTGCCCTGATCCAGGGCCCGGGCAGAAGGCTCCGCCACTGCATTGCACCCTTTGCCTTGCCGGGTTTTTCCGGTTTTCACTTGCGTCTCGGGATGAAGAAGTCCCTGTACAGAGGCAGCCAACCTGTTCACAATACAAACAGTTTATCGATTTTGGTGTTCCACATGACTAAGCTGCACACGGTTTCCAGTACCTTCGACAAGGAAACACACCTGCTCCAATTCCTGCGGGCCGCCTTTGACGGCGAGCAGCGCCTCCAGATGGAAGACTACATCGCGCCAGAGGCCAGCTTTTGTGGCCCGGTTACTGGCGGTGTCACGGTCCCGATGCAGGAATGGGCTGAATTCTCTTCTGTCGTGAAAGGACTTGTCGGCCCAAGCACCTTTGAGGTGACGCATAAGGTCGAACAGGGAGACTGGCTGACCCTGCGGCTTCACATCCGGTCGGAATGCTTGATCACGGGCAAGGCCATCGAGGGGTTTGATTGCCTGCTGGTCCGGTTCCAGGGCGACAGGATCGCAGAATACATCGGGCACATGGATTATCTGTCGTTCTTTCAGGAGCTGGATCTTGTTCCGCCGGGCGCTCTCCATGCCTGCCTGAGTGGGCAAAGGCTGACCTGGGAATAACCACCCATATGCAGACCTCCGGTGCCACCGGCTTTCTGGAGTTGACAGGCCCAGCCTCACCGAAGGCGCTAAGACCGGATCACATCCCGGGCCAACCCCTGTGCCAGTTGGGGGCTGTGCCACAGCGGCGCTGGTGACGGGGTGGCCTGGTCCAAAACCGCTTTGTCAGCCGGTCCAAAGCCGACTAATCTCGCCCCGAACAGGAGCCATGCACACAGGCCAAGGACACGGGCCAAGGACACGGGCCACGACGGCTGCCACAGGACGCGTTCTTGCAGCGCACCGCGGCGCCTGCGTGCCGTATTCTACCGCCGCCCAGCTCCGAACCTCTTGAAATAGCTTGGCCAGCCAACATATACAGCACCAATGTAAAGAGGTTTCACATATGCCCGATCGCAATGACGCCGCTCTGGACTTCCTGCTGACCCGCCGCTCGCGGCCCGCAAAGACGCTGATCGCCCCGGTGCCAGACCGCGACGAGCTGATGACGCTGCTGACCGCTGCCGCGCGCACGCCCGACCATGGCAAGCTTGAACCCTGGCGGTTCATCGTCATCGAACAGCGCGCCATGGCGCGCCTTGCCGATCTCACCACACAGGCCGGTGAGCGCCTTGGCAAATCGCCTGAGGATATCGCCAAGGGGCGCAGCCAGTTCGAACTGGGCCAACTGGCCGTGGCCGTGATCGAAGTGCAGACCGAAAGCCCCAAGATCCCAGCGATCGAGCAGACCTATTCTGCCGGTGCGGTCTGCCTTGCGCTGCTGAATGCGGCCCTGGCCGCTGGCTGGGGCGCGAACTGGCTCTCAGGCTGGGTCAGCCACGAGCGTCAATTCTGCGAAGAGGCTTTTGATCTTGCACCAAACGAACGCATCGCCGGGTTGATCCACATTGCCACCGAAGGCGCCACGCCCCCCGAACGCCCGCGCCCGGATCTGGATCGCATCACAAGCTGGATCAGCACATGATTTTCGACGCTTTCTTCAAGACACTGGCCCAGACCGGGGATCCCAGGTTCCGCCGGGTCCTGTTTCTCGGCATCGGGCTGACGCTGGCCCTGCTGGTTGCGGCCTATATCCTGTTCTTCTTTGCCATCCAGTGGCTTGTCGGCCCGGAAGTCACCCTGCCGGTGCTCGGTGAAGTGACCTGGCTGGACGATATCCTGTCCGTCGGCTCGGTCTTCCTGATGCTGGTCTTGTCGATCTTCCTGATGGTTCCGGTGGCTTCGGCGATCACCTCGATGTTCCTGGACGAGGTCGCGCAGGCGGTCGAGGACCGGCATTTCCCGACGCTGCCCCCGGCGAATGACCCGACGATCTGGGAGGGGCTTCGGGATACGGTCAATTTCCTGGGCGTACTGATCCTGGCCAACCTGCTGGCCCTCGCGCTCTATTTCCTGTTCACGCCGATCGCGGTGTTCATCTTCTGGGCGCTCAATGGGTTTTTCCTGGGACGCGAGTATTTCACCCTGGTCGCAGCGCGGCGCGTCGGAATGCCGGAGGCACGCCGGATGCGGCGCCAGCATTTGGGAACGATCTGGCTGGCCGGGACATTGATGGCCATGCCGCTGACCGTACCGCTGGTAAACCTGGTGATCCCCATCCTGGGCGCGGCAACCTTCACGCATATCTTCCACGCCCTGAAAGGCCGCGGCTAAAGAGGCAGATCTCCCGCGCCCGCAGGCGCACAGCCTTCGGCCGACACGCCTTGGCGGCCTTGGGCCCGGCGCCGCGCAGAGCGCGGCGCCGGGCCCAACGGGAGGACGTCTTTATTTAAAAAAGGCGGACGACGGGCGGGAGCACGCCTTGCCCCCACTGCCTGCTCTCATTTCCAGACATCAGCCGGTCCGTATATCAGCTGGGATCGGGCAACCGGTCGAACCAGTCGAAATCATTGACGCTGATTGCACCAGAAAGGATGATCCCGGCCACGATCGCCCAGATCACGCAGGCGGCCAGGGTGGTGATCCAGGCCTTCTGCTTCAGATAGTGGTTTTCAGGCGCCCCCGCATGGGTGCCGGGGACAATCTCTCCCCTGTCGCCTTGGGTCTCTACCCGGATCGGGATCACGATCAGAAAGGTCATGAACCAGATCACCGCATAGAGAACCAGACCGGATGTAATTCCCATGGCACCTTCACTCCCAATGGCCCGCGCCGATCCTGGCGCTGGCAACAGATAGGATCAAACCTGCTCCAGTTCCACCAGGCAACCGTTGAAATCCTTGGGGTGCAGGAACAGCACCGGCTTGCCATGGGCGCCGATCTTCGGCTCACCCGATCCCAGGACCCTCGCGCCCTGCGCCTTCAGATGATCGCGGGCGGCCAGGATATCCTCGACCTCATAGCAGACATGGTGAATGCCGCCCGAGGGGTTCTTTTCCAGGAACCCATTGATCGGAGAGTTCTCCCCCAAGGGATAGAGCAGCTCGATCTTCGTGTTCGGCAATTCGATGAACACGACCGTCACGCCATGATCCGGCTCGTCCTGCGGTGCGCCGACCTTGGCACCCAAAGCATCGCGATACTGGGCCGAGGCGGCCTCAAGATCCGGTACGGCAATGGCTACGTGGTTCAATCGACCGATCATGGCTGGTCTTCTCCTCTGACATCCTGTTTTCCCCTCCTTAAGGCCAGAGGCCGGGGCGGGGCAAGTGCGCCATTGCGCACGGCTCCTGCGATTGACCCAATCCTGACGCAACGACCTGCCTGCAACGGCGCGCGCCGGATCTGTGCCGGATCTATGCTCGGGCGTTAACTTGTAATTAGCCTCAAATCCATAGCGTCAGCTCGTATCCCGCAAGGAGTATGAGTAATGGACGATTCGGAACTGTTTGCTGCCGCCCACCGTTTGCCGACGAAACGGCGCCCGCTTCTTGGCCTGACCATCCTGGTGGTCGAGGACAGCCGCTTTGCATGCGAAGCGCTGCGCCTGTTGTGCCTGCGCAGCGGTGCCCGCATCCGCCGCGCGGATTGCCTCAAATCGGCACGTCGGCACCTGAAGGAATACCGCCCCTCGGTGGTGATCGCCGATGTCGGCCTTCCCGATGGTTCCGGCACCGAACTCATTTCCGAAATCAGCCGCGTCACCCCGCGCGTTTCGGTCATCCTTGCGATTTCCGGCGATGAAAACAACGCCGAAGCCGCGCTCGAAGCCGGGGCCGATGGCTTCCTGGCCAAGCCGATCACCTCTTTGGCGGCCTTCCAGCACGCCATCCTGTCGCGCCTGCCCGCTGAGCGCCAGCCTGCGGGCCTGCAGGACCTGTCAGATGAAACGATCGAACCGGATCTTCTGGCCTTCCGCGATGACATGGCCCATGCGGCGGATGTGCTGAACGAGGATCACGAGGGCAAGACCCTGGATTACCTGGCCCAGTTCGTCAGCGGCGTTGCCCGCAGCGCCGGCGATGGCCCGCTGGCCACGGCCGCGGCCAATCTTGCCAAATCCCGCCTGAACGGGCTGCCCGTCGGGGCAGAAACCGCCGTGCTTGCCGGAATGGTGCAGGAGCGCCTGGAACGGAAGATCGCCATCTGACATGCTCGAAGTCATTCTGATCGCCCTGGCCACCCTGGCCATCGTTCTCTATCTCCAGGCCCGCCAGGCCGCACGGGAAATCCGCCAGAACCGCGAGCGCAGCACCCATGAGGCGATCGTATTCTACCGGAGTGATCGCTAGGTCAGACCGCGTGCCTACCGCAGAAAGCCAGGGTTTGCGCCCATCTCCAGCCCCGGGAAGATCACCCGTTCCAGCTCCGGCTGATTGACGCCCGTGAGCCCCCGCAGCATCCAGGCCGCCGCCGCGCGCACATCGCCCGTGGGCATCAGATCGCGCCGGTCATAGAGATCTGCCTCTGCGAGCCCAGGCCAGCGGCCATAGACCTTGCCGCCACGGATCGCACCACCTGCCATCACCATTGCGCCGCCGGTTCCGTGATCGGTTCCGCCCGTCCCGTTCTCGCGCGCCGTGCGACCAAATTCCGTCATGGCAATGACCGCGGTCTTTGCCCAGACCTGTGCCCCCACCCCGGCCTTCAGTTCCAGCAGAGTATCCGACAGCCGTCCCAGGGCAGAGTTCAGGGTGGCCGCCTGCCGGTTGTGGGTGTCCCAGCCATTGATCGAAAAGGCGGCGATCCGGGTGTCGGCGCGCAGTTGCTCGGCGGCATAGGCGGCGACTTTCACATGGGCCTTTCTCACATCAGCCTGCCCCGGTGCCGCTGCGGGCATGCCCGCCATCCCCTCCATCTGAGGGGCATCCAAGGTCTCCAAATCGTCCGAAGGCAACGCAACCGTTGCGCCGGACAGGTCCAGCGCCTCCGAAAGGGCTGCGTGGAACAGCGGATCATCCTCCATCAACAACCCGGCCAGACGCTCGGCCTGGGCGCTGATCAGCAGGGAGGCATCCGGCGACCAATCGGCAACCGGCGCGGCCCCCTGCAACAGCTTCAACTCTCCCTGACCGATGGCAAAGGCGGTGCGGGCCTCGACGCCGGGCTGCACCTGCAACAGACGGTTGAGCCAGCCATCGCGCCGGTCCCCCAGCCCAGGCGTGCCCGCCTCCAAGAGATCCTGGCCGTCAAAATGGCTCCGCTTGTCCCGATAGGGTGTCGAGACCGCGTGCACAAAGCCCAGCTCCTCTGCCCGCCATAGCGGCATCAGCGGCGCCAGGGCCGGATGCAGGGCGTAAAACCCGTCAAGATCCAGCCCGCCATGCCCCGGCCCGCCGCGCAGTTTCTGACGCAGGGCGGCATATGCGGGATCGCCATAGGGCTGCACCACATCCAGCGCATCCATGCCGCCACGCAGGATGATCACCACCAGCCGCCCCTCCCAGGGGGCGGAGGCAAAGCTGACCGGCGTCATCAGCGGGCTGGCGGCAAGACAGCAGCCCAGCGCAGCGCTGCGGGTCAGAAAACTCCGGCGGGACGGATCCATGCTCAACTCTCCTGCTCTAACGACGCTGAAACGCCGGGGCGCATAGCACAAGGCCGATCGCCTCGGCCTGGGTTTCGGCCGCCCCCGCTGCAAAAAGAACTTTTCCATCGGCAAAGCGACCAAGACCGCCCGTGGCGAAGGCGCGCGGATCGGGAAGCGCCGAGGTCAATCGCTGCGGCGCCGCGAGAGCCCAGCGCAGCCGGGCCGACAGGTTTTGCGGGGTGATCCAGTAGCCGTCTTCCTCGGCCCATCCATCCGGTCCCGCGGCATCCTCCCATTTCTGTCCCATCAGGGCCATCGGAGCAGAGAAGATGCGAACCAACTGGCGCGGAGTCAGCTGCGTGATCGCCTCGGGGGTCACCGCCATGGCCCGGCAGGTCGACCCGATGAAATCAAAGGGGGGCTTCACGTTGTTCAGGCTTGGCTGCCAGGCTGCGGGATGTTCCAGCAGCGCCGCATAGACATCCGGCAGGTAACCACCGGTCTGGAGAAACCGGGCCTCCACATGGGCAACCAGATCGGGATCCGGCTGGTCCGCGACGAAGTGAACGGCAAGTTTGCGCGCGATGTGCCGGGCGGTGGCCGGATGGCGTGCAAGATCACGCAGCGCCTGCAGGACCGGCTGCAGATCACCTTTGAGCGCGCCATAGGACCGTCCAAGAACCTGCTCGCTGCCCGGCTCGGCCAAGCCCCGCTTGAAACTGAACCCCGATTTCAGAGTGTAGCTGAGGCCGGTAAAAAGCTCTGCCAACTGACGCACGTCCTGTTGGCTGTAGGGACCGTCCACCCCAAGGGTGTGCAACTCTAACACTTCGCGCGCGAGGTTCTCGTTCAAACCGCCGACCCGTTCGCGCCGCTGCGCCGCCGGACTGTTGGGACCTGCCGAGATATTCTGATCCAGATAATGCAGCATCAACGGGTTGGTCACTGCCGCGATCAGCATGTCTTCGAACCGCCCCGAGATATTGGCGCGGATCGCGGTTTCGGCATAGGGCGTGGCCAGGTGCAAGAAGGCCCCGCGCCGGCCCTTTGCGGTGAAATGATCTGCCCAGAACAGGGTCAACCTTTCGCGCAACCCATCCGAGCTGCGCGCATAGCGCAACAAACGCTGCGAGAACATCTGCAGCCGGTCGATGCGCTTTTGCCGCCGATACGCGCGAAAGGCCTCGTCAGCGGCGTCATATCCGGACTTGTTTCGCAGTTTCTGGCGTTTGGCCCGCAACGCCCGATATGTGTCGGTATCCCCAAGGGCTGCATCAAACGCCTGCACCGGATAGAGCCGGGCCATGTCATCCGGCCCGTTCAGAGCAGTCAGCATGGCATCGACCGACGTTGGCGGGTCAATCACCGGCGACAGACCACAGCCAAATCGGATGGCAGCCAAGTCTGGATCAAACAGCATCCGTTATTGTTCCCGTCCACATGTTGCGTTTGCAGGCGCAATGATACGACCGCGGGCCCGCGGTTCCAAAGCCCATAATCCGTCATACGCAGATCCCCGCCGGTTCCGGCGCAGACATGCAAAAAGCCCGGAGCGGGAGGCTCCGGGCTTCGGTCGCATTCATTGGCGCCTTGGGCGATTACTGATCCTGCGGGATCACGCGCAGGCCCAGTTCCATCAGCTGCTCGGCCATCGGCTCGCTTGGCGCCGACATCATCAGATCCTCGGCGCGCTGGTTCATCGGGAACATGATGACCTCGCGAATGTTGGCTTCATCGGCCAAGAGCATCACCATCCGGTCGATACCCGCCGCGCAACCACCGTGGGGCGGTGCGCCATACTGGAAGGCGTTGACCATGCCACCAAAGCGTTTCTCGACCTCTTCCTTGCCGTAACCGGCAATCTCGAAGGCCTTGAACATGATTTCCGGCTTGTGGTTCCGGATCGCGCCCGAGACCAGCTCGTAGCCGTTGCAGGCGAGGTCATACTGGTAACCAAGCACCTTCAGCGGATCGCCGTCCAGCGCCTCCATCCCGCCCTGCGGCATCGAGAAGGGGTTGTGTTCGAAATCGATCTTGCCGGTTTCCTCGTCCTGTTCGTAGATCGGGAAATCGACGATCCAGGCAAAGGCAAAACGGTCCTTGTCGATGAGGCCCAGTTCCTCGCCGATCACATTGCGGGCGCGGCCTGCGACGGCCTCAAACGCTTTGGGCTTGCCGCCCAGGAAGAAGGCCGCATCGCCGACGCCGAGCCCCAGCTGCTGGCGGATCGCCTCGGTGCGCTCGGGGCCGATGTTCTTGGCCAGGGGACCTGCGGCCTCCATGCCTTCGCCCTGGTCGCGCCAGAAGATATAGCCCATGCCCGGCAGGCCCTCGCCCTGGGCAAACTTGTTCATGCGGTCGCAGAACTTGCGGCTGCCGCCCGTGGGCGCGGGGATGGCGCGCACCTCGGTGCCCTCCTGCTCCAGCAGCTTGGCGAAGATGGCAAAGCCCGAGCCGCGGAAATGCTCGGAACAATCCTGCATCTTGATCGGGTTGCGCAGGTCCGGCTTGTCGCTGCCGTACCATTTGGCGGCATCCTTGTAGGAGATCTGCGGCCATTCGGTATCGACCTTGCGGCCACCGCCGAATTCCTCGAAGACACCCTGCATCACCGGCTGGATGGTATCAAAGACATCCTGCTGGGTGACAAAGGACATCTCCATGTCCAGCTGGTAGAAGTCCGCGGGCGAACGGTCGGCGCGCGGGTCCTCATCGCGGAAACAGGGCGCGATCTGGAAATACTTGTCAAAGCCCGACACCATCATCAGCTGCTTGAACTGCTGCGGCGCCTGCGGCAGGGCGTAGAACTTGCCCGGATGCAAACGGGACGGCACCAGGAAGTCGCGCGCGCCTTCGGGCGAGGATGCGGTGATGATCGGCGTCTGGTATTCGTTGAAGCCCTTGTCCCACATGCGCTTGCGGATCGACTGGATCATCTGCGAGCGCAGCACCATATTGTTCTGCATCTTCTCGCGGCGCAGATCCAGGTAGCGATAGCGCAGGCGGGTTTCCTCAGGGTATTCCTGATCGCCGAAGACCATCAGCGGCAGTTCCTCGGCCTTGCCCAGAACCTCGATATCGCGGATGAAGACCTCGATCTCGCCGGTGGGGATCTTTGGGTTCACCAGGCTTTCATCGCGCGCCAGCACGTTGCCGTCGATGCGGATACACCATTCCGAGCGCACCTTCTCGATCTCGGCAAAGACCGGGCTGTCGGGATCGGCCATGACCTGGGTGATGCCATAGTGGTCGCGCAGGTCGATGAACAACAGGCCGCCGTGGTCGCGGACACGATGGACCCAGCCGGACAGGCGCACGGTGTCGCCCACGTTGGATTTGTTCAGTTCGGCGCAGGTATGGCTGCGATATGCGTGCATGGGTTGGCCTCTTTTCGGCTGAAACGGGCAATTGGGCTCGGAAGGCTTCCGAAAGCTTTGCGCCGATACACCTGCTGCGCCTGCGGAAGTCAAGGCCCGAGGCCCTCTGCGACGGGTTTCACCCCCCATATTGCGCGCAAAATTCACTGCATCGTGCCTATGTCGGCCAGTATAGGGTAAGGTGGGGGCCATGAGCCAAAAGCGGCATTTTGCAGCGCCGCGCCAATCCCCCTTGCACCTTTTTGCTCTGTCCCTATAACGCAGGACAATTTGGGCGCTGGGGGCGCCCGGTGACTCGACCCACATTCCGCGCGCACAATCGAAGGACACAAGGCCATGCCAAAAAGAACCGACATCCAGTCGATCATGATCATTGGTGCAGGGCCCATCATCATCGGGCAGGCCTGCGAATTCGACTATTCCGGCGCTCAGGCCTGCAAGGCGCTGCGCGAAGAGGGCTACCGGGTGATCCTGGTGAACTCCAACCCCGCCACCATCATGACCGATCCGGGTCTGGCCGACGCTACCTATATCGAGCCGATCACGCCCGAGGTCGTCGCCAAGATCATCGAGAAAGAGCGTCCCGACGCACTGCTGCCGACCATGGGCGGGCAGACCGGCCTCAACACATCCTTGGCGCTTGAAGAGATGGGCGTGCTGGAGAAATTCGGCGTCGAGATGATCGGCGCCAAGCGCGAAGCCATTGAAATGGCAGAAGACCGCAAGCTGTTCCGCGAAGCGATGGATCGTCTTGGCCTGGAAAACCCGCGCGCCTCGATCATCACCGCCCCCACCCGCGAAAATGGCACCGCCGATCTGGATGCAGGCGTGCAACTGGCGCTGGAAGCGCTGGAAGAGGTCGGCCTGCCCGCGATCATCCGCCCCGCCTTTACGCTGGGCGGCACCGGCGGCGGCGTGGCCTATAACCGCGAAGATTACATCCACTACTGCCGCTCCGGCATGGATGCCTCGCCCGTGAACCAGATCCTGGTCGACGAGAGCCTCTTGGGCTGGAAAGAGTATGAAATGGAAGTGGTCCGCGACAAGGCGGACAATGCGATCATCGTCTGCTCGATCGAGAACGTCGATCCGATGGGTGTGCACACCGGCGATTCGATCACCGTGGCCCCGGCCCTGACGCTGACCGACAAGGAATACCAGATGATGCGCACCGCCTCGATCGAGGTGCTGCGCGAGATCGGCGTGGAAACCGGCGGCTCCAACGTGCAATGGGCGGTGAACCCGGCCGATGGCCGCATGGTGGTGATCGAGATGAACCCGCGGGTCAGCCGCTCCTCAGCGCTGGCCTCCAAGGCGACCGGCTTCCCGATTGCAAAGATCGCCGCGAAACTGGCGGTGGGTTACACGCTGGACGAGCTGGACAACGACATCACCAAGGTGACGCCCGCATCGTTCGAGCCCTCCATCGACTATGTCGTCACCAAGATCCCGAAATTCGCCTTCGAGAAATTCCCCGGCTCCGAGCCCTACCTCACCACCGCGATGAAATCCGTGGGCGAGGCGATGGCCATTGGCCGCACCATCCACGAAAGCATGCAAAAGGCACTGGCCTCGATGGAATCGGGCCTGACCGGCTTTGACGAGGTGGAAATCCCCGGCATGAAAGTCGGCCTCTGGGACGAGGCAACCGGCGATGACAAGGCTGCCGTCATCAAGGCGATCAGCAAGCAGACCCCGGACCGGATGCGCACCATTGCCCAGGCGATGCGTCACGGCCTGAGCGACGACGAAATCCAGGGCGTTACCAAGTTCGACCCCTGGTTCCTGGCCCGCATCCGCGAAATCGTCGAGGCCGAGCGGGACCTGCGCAAGACCGGCCTGCCGATGCGCGAAGACGAACTGCGCGCGCTCAAGATGCTGGGCTTCACCGATGCCCGCCTTGGCGCCCTCACCGGCCGCGACGAGGACAACGTGCGCCGCGCCCGTCAGAACCTGGGCGTCAATGCCGTGTTCAAACGGATCGACACCTGCGCAGCCGAGTTCGAGGCGCAGACCCCCTATATGTACTCCACCTATGAAACCCCGATGATGGGTGAGGTGGAATGCGAGGCGCGCCCGTCTGACCGCAAGAAGGTCGTGATCCTGGGCGGTGGCCCGAACCGGATCGGCCAGGGGATCGAGTTCGACTACTGCTGCTGTCACGCCTGCTATGCGCTGACGGATGCCGGGTATGAAACCATCATGATCAACTGCAACCCGGAAACCGTGTCGACCGACTATGACACCTCGGACCGGCTGTATTTCGAACCGCTGACCTTCGAACACGTGATGGAGATCCTGCGCGCCGAGCAAGCGAACGGCACCCTGCATGGCGTCATCGTTCAGTTCGGCGGTCAGACCCCGCTGAAACTGGCCAATGCGCTGCAGGACGAGGGCATTCCGATCCTCGGCACCACGCCGGACGCCATTGACCTCGCCGAAGACCGCGAACGCTTCCAGGATCTGGTGAACAAGCTGGGCCTAAAGCAGCCGCATAACGGCATTGCCTCCACCGATGCGCAGGCACTGGAAATCGCCGAGGAAATCGGCTTCCCGCTGGTCATTCGCCCCTCCTACGTTCTGGGTGGCCGCGCGATGGAGATCGTGCGCGACATGGACCAGCTGAAACGCTACATCAACGAGGCCGTGGTGGTCTCGGGCGACAGCCCGGTGCTGCTCGACAGCTATCTGGCCGGTGCGGTCGAACTGGATGTGGATGCGCTTTGCGATGGCACCGACGTGCATGTGGCGGGCATCATGCAGCACATCGAGGAGGCCGGTGTGCACTCGGGCGACAGCGCCTGTTCCCTGCCGCCCTATTCGCTGTCCAAGGATGTGATCGAAGAGATCAAGACCCAGACCCACGCGCTGGCCAAGGCGCTGAATGTGGTCGGTCTGATGAACGTGCAGTTCGCGATCAAGGGCGACGAGATCTTCCTGATCGAGGTGAACCCGCGCGCCAGCCGCACCGTGCCGTTTGTTGCCAAGGCCACCGACAGCGCCATCGCGTCGATTGCCGCGCGCATCATGGCGGGCGAGAAACTGTCCGCCTTCCCGCAGCGCGCGCCGTATGAACCCGATGCCGGTTACGACGTGGACGTGCCGATGGCCGATCCGATGACGCTGGCCGACCCGAATATGCCCTGGTTCTCGGTCAAGGAAGCAGTGCTGCCCTTTGCCCGCTTCCCGGGCGTCGACACGCTGCTTGGCCCGGAAATGCGCTCCACCGGTGAGGTGATGGGCTGGGATCGCTCCTTTGCCGGCGCCTTCCTGAAGGCACAGATGGGCGCGGGCATGGTGCTGCCGTCCTCGGGCCGCGCCTTCATCTCGATCAAGGATGCCGACAAGGGCGCCACCATGCTGGAGGCCGCCAAGATCCTGATCGAGCAGGGCTTCACCCTGGTGGCCACCGGCGGCACCAAGACCTGGCTGGACGGCCATGGCGTGCCCTGTGAGGGCGTCAACAAGGTCTATGAGGGCCGGCCGCATGTGGTGGATCTGCTGAAGGACGGCCATGTGCAGATCCTGATGAACACCACCGAAGGCGCCCAGGCGGTCGAGGACAGCAAGGAAATGCGCTCGGTCGCGCTTTACGACAAGATCCCCTATTTCACCACCGCCGCCGGCGCCCATGCCGCCGCCCTGGCGATCAAGGCCCAGGCTGAAGGGGAAGTGCAGGTCAAGAGCTTGCAGGGGTAAGGTCCCCCGTTTTGCAGAATGCCAAAGGCCCCGGAGTATCTCCGGGGCCTTTTTCTACCTCCACATGGAGACCTACGCCCCTTCACCGGGCTTTTGCAGATCCCCTTGGGCGCGCACGGTCACCTACCGTCCAATCTCCGACAACAGATCCGGATTGATCACAAGGTTGCGCACCCCGTGGGCGTGGTCTTCGTCAAAGGGGTTGTAGGCCAGCCACTTGGCGACCGACTGGATGCTGACCTTGGCCACCTTTGGCCGGACCGACCAGGTCACCTGAAAGGGCGAGCCTTTCTCATTGTAGCCGGGGCCGGTGGTGGAGCCCGCATATTCAACCGGGCGTCCGGTATCGCTGGGGATATTGATTGCCTGGGTCAGGCCGTTCTTCTTTTCCAGCCGGGTCAGCCTGGTGAAATCAAGCGCCGCGTCATCGTTGACCAGCACATAGACCTGCGCCTCGACGCGCAACTGCGGATTCCCGATCGCATCGCTCAGGCAGGAGCCCAGCGTCGGACCGGGATCCACCCGGGCGGTGGTGAAGACATAGTGCACTTCGATTGTGTCGCCCGGTTCCAGGCCGCCATGTGCGGTGGCGCCGACCTCCTGATCAAAGGGCGCAAGCTCGGCTGCGCTCAGCGCGCCGGAGTATGCGTAGCCGCTGCCATAGCCATGGCCATCGCCATTGCCGACATAGGTCGTGAACTCACCGCCGCGATGTTCGGCGCTTTCGTGGAAATGGATATTGCAGAGGTTCATCTCGCGATAATCCGGTGCCGTCCCGAACCGCACACGGTTGCTGCCCCCTGCCCGGTCGATGTCCCGTGGCGCCTGCGGACCAAAGCCCGCGAACAACGTGTTCTCCGCCAGGGTCCGGCGCTGCTCGGCAATCACCGCGTCGGGAACCTCGGCCCCGGCATGATCGGCACCGCTGCCTTCTGAAAATACAGGGGCGGCGCAGAGGGAAAGGCATGAAATCAATATGGTGTTCACAAATGGCTTTTTCATGGATTGCTCCTTTGCCGGTTGTTGAACCTGTCCCGATCCTGCCCCAGATCCCCTTGTTTGCATAGGGGTTTATCCGTCGCCTTGTATCGGTCTGCCGGTCGAACGAATTGGCAAGCCTTGGCAAAATGGTTTGACCCCCGCCCTGCAATACGGTCTGCTGCAGGCAGAGCAGCAACAAAAGGAGCGCTCATGATGCGCCTGATCGTCCTCTTTCTTGGCCTTGTCACCCTGTCGGCCTGCGACGTACCGCTTATTCCGCTGATCTAGGGAGGCGCGGCTTTTCCCCGATACGGCGGGCATTGTTGGGTGATCCAAAACGGGATCGAGACCCCGCGGCTGGCACCCAATTACAGCCTCAATAAAAAGACCAAGGCCCCGGAAAATCCGGGGCCTTGGTCTTTTTGCGCATGGTAGCCGGTACCCGATCAGGCTGCGGCCTGCCTGTCTTCGCGGGCAAAGAAGATCAGGTAGAAGACCGGCGCCGCCACCAGGGTCAGCACGGTGGCAAAGGCCAGCCCGCCCATGATGGTGATCGCCATCGAAACGAAGAAGGCATCCGTCAGCAGCGGCACCATTCCCAGGATCGTGGTGATCGCGGCCAGCATCACCGGGCGCAGACGCGACACCGAGGCCTCGACGATGGCCGCCCGCAGCGGGCGCCCCTCGGCGCGGACCAGGTCGATCTCCTCGACCAGGACGATACCGTTCTTGATCAGCATCCCCGACAGGCTGAGCAGCCCCAGAAGCGCGGTAAAGGTGAAGGGCATGCCCGTTCCCAGAAGGCCGATCACCACGCCATTGACCGACATCGGCACCAGCAGCCAGATGATCACCGGCTGACGGATTGCGTTGAACAAGAGCACCGAGATCAGCACCATGATCAACAAAGACACCGGCAATTGCGCGCCAAGGCTCGCGTTGGCGTCGGCAGAGCTTTCGTGTTCCCCGCCCCACTCCATCCGGTAGCCCGGCGGCAGGGCCATCTCTTCGATGCTGCCCTGCACCGATTTGAACACGGTCGCCGCCGTTACATCCGGCGAGATATCCGCACCGACGGTCAGCGTGAACACCCGGTCGCGGCGATGCACCAAGGTGTTTTCCACCTGCACATCGATCCCGTCGATCATCTGCTCCAATGGCAGGAACCTGTTGGAGGAGGTCGAGAACACCAGTTGATCCATGATGTTATCCTCGTCCTCCGGTGCACGGCGCAGCACGATCGGGATCAACCGGTCGCGTTCCCGGAACATGCCGGCCGTCAGACCATCGGTCGAGAACTGCAGGGTGTCGGCAATGTCTTCGCGGGTGACACCGGCGGTCTGGGCCCGGTCGGTGGCATAGACCGGTTTCAGCACCAGCTCCTGTTCGCGCCAATTGTGCCGCACGCTCAGGATTTCCTCGGAGGCCGCCGACAGCCGTGTCATCGCCTCTTGCCCCAACTGGCGCAGGACCATCGGGTCGGGACCGGAAAACCGCACCTGGATGGGATCACCGCCGCCCGGACCAAAGACCAGCCGTTTGGTGCGGAACTCCGCCTCGGGGAAGTTCTGCCGCCCAAAGGCCTCAAGATCCGCCTGCAGGGCAGGAATATCCTCCAGGCCCGTGGCGCGGATGATCAGATGCCCATAGCTCGGGTTGGCCTTCTCAGCCGAATAGGTCAGCATGAAGCGGGTTGCCCCCTGCCCCACAAAGGCGGCGGTCGAGACGACATCCTCCCGCTCCCCCAGCCAGTCTTCGATCCGTTTCAACTGGGTCGAGGTGGTGTCAATCGCGGTGCCCTGCGGCAGCTTCAGATGCACGAAGAACAGCGGTGTGTTGGAATCCGGGAAGAAGGCCTGTTTCACCTGGCCAAAGCCAACATAGCAGGCCCCGGTCAGGACAATCAGCCCCACCACCACCAGCCAGCGCAGTTTCAGCGCAAGGCGCAAGATGGCTCCATAGGCCCGAAACACCACCCCGCCGTATTCATCGCCGCTGGCACCGGTGCCGCGCTTGAAGAAGTAATGCCCAAGCAGCGGCGTCGCGGTCAGCGCCAGCAGCCAGCTCAGCAGCAGCGAAATGGCGATCACCGCAAAAAGCGAGAACAGGAATTCGCCGGTCGAATCCGGGCTGAGGCCGATCCCGGCAAAGGCCATGATGCCAATGACCGTGGCCCCCAATAGCGGGATCTGCGTCTTGCTGGCAGCCTCATGCGCCGCCTCGCGGGAGCTTTTCCCGCGCAGCATGGCGATCTGCATGCCTTCGGCGACCACGATGGCATTGTCCACCAGCATCCCCATGGCAATGATCAGCGCCCCAAGGGAGATCCGCTCCATCTCGATGCTGAACAGGTTCATGAACAAGAGCGTGCCCACCACCGTCAGCAGCAGGGTCGCACCGACGACCACAGCCGCCCGAAGCCCCATGAACAGCGCCAGAACCACCACCACGATGACAACGGACATGGCCAGGTTGACCAGGAAGTCATTAGAGGCCTGCTCCACCACCACATGCTGCTGATAGATCGGCTGCAGTTTGACACCATAGGGAATATCCCGATCCAGCTGCGCCAGCTTGGCATCGACGTTCTTACCCACATCGACGATGTTTTCCGAGGCGATCCCGGCCACGCCCAGGGTAAAGGCCTCGGTTCCGTTGTAGCGCACGATCAGCTTGGGATCGGCAACCCGGCCCCGGTGGACCTTGGCCATGTCGATCACGTTGATGACCTCGCCCTGGACCCCGACCGACAGGCCGGCAATCTCGCTCACGCTGTCCGATCCATTGGGCGCCAACAGGCGTGTATCGGAATCGCCTGCGTCCAGCTTGCCCGCCGGGCGCACCGAGTTCGAGGTGGCAATGGCATTGGCAATCGCCGTCATCGGCACGTTGAGATTGACCGACACCGCGATATCTGGCTCCACGTAGATCGCCTCGTCCGGCAGGCCCGAGACCTCCACATCGGCCACCCCTTCCACGGTCAGCAATTCGCGCCTCAGAAAGGTTGCCAGCTCGTGTTTTTCACCGTCGCTGAACCCTTCCGCGGTCACCGCGTAGAACAGGCCGAATACATCCCCGAAGGAATCATTCACAATCGGCTGCCGCGTGCCGTCGGGCAGGGATTGCGCCGCATCGCGGATCTTGGCGCGCAGCTTGGTCCAGACCGCGGGCAGCTCACTGCCGTCATAGGTCGATTTGATCTCCACCTCGATCAGCGATTGGCCCGGCTGGTTGATGGAGGTGATGATATCCACCTCGGCCATCTTCTGGATCGCCGATTCCAGCGGCTCGGAGACCTCCAGCGCCACCTGTTCCGCCGTGGCACCGGGGTATTGCGTGACAATCACCGCCTGTTTGATGGTGAAGGCCGGATCCTCCAGCCGCCCCAGCGACAGGAACCCCCAGATGCCGCCAAACAGGGCGATCAGCATCACCAGCCAGGTGAGGATCGGTTTTTCGATAGATCCGCGTGCGATGTCCATAGGTGCGCCCTCAGTTCGCAAAACCGGCAAAGCGGCGCACCGCCTGCCCGTCGCTTAAGGCATGTCCGCCGGTCAGAACCACCTCTTCACCGCCGCTCAAGCCCTGCGATACCGCAAAGGCACCATCCTGGGTCGGCGCGACGGTGACCGCGCGCCAGGTCACGGTTCCGCTGTCGGCCCCGGTCGGGCTGAACACCATGACGCCGGTATCCCCGGCGGGAGACATCACGATGGCGGTGGCGGGCAGGATGATCGCCGCCACACCGGTATTCACCTTCACCCGCACAGAGACCGAGGCACCGGGCAGGATCTGCCGATCCTTTGGCGGCGCCAGGCGAAAGGTGACGAGATAGGTCTGCCCGACGCTGCTGGCCTCTGCATCGAATTCGAGGATCTCGACCGGATAGGTGGCGTCCCAGCCCGGGAAGGAGGCGGTGATCTCCACCTTGTCGCTCTGATCCGCCTGTTGGAACAGGATCTCCGGCACATCCACCTTGATGTGCAGTTCGGACATGTCATGCAGGCGCACGATGGGGGTCCCGGCGCTGACCGTGGTGAAACGGTCCACTTCGCGACTGGAGACCAGCGCCTCAAACGGCGCGGTCAATGTGGCATGTTTGAGCGCATATTCGGCATCCCGCAGCGCAACGCCCGCGAGCCCTGCCTGGGTTTCCGCATCGTCGATCGACACCTGACTGACGGTGCCAGACAGTTTCTCCATACGGGCGACAGTGCGATCCGCCTGTTCCTTTTGCAGCCGCGCCTGCTCCAGTTGCAGCTCGAAAGGCTCCAGGTCCAGCTGTGCCACCATCTGCCCTTGCGGCACCACGCCGCCCTGGGCCACCGGAAATAGCACCACCTGGCCGCCGACCTGAAAGGCCAGATCGACGCTCTGCTTGGCGGCCACCTGGCCAAAGAACTGCCGCTCCACCAGGACGTTCCCGGCCTGCGTCTGGATCAGCTTGACCGGCTTTGCCGGTTCCTGCGCCAAAACCGGAGCGGTCTGGCCCAGCATCGACAGGGCAACCATCGGCAGCACCCAAAGCGCCAATTGACGAAATCGTGTCATTCTTTGTCTCCTGTTTGGCTGGGATCCTTCAGGATCTCCCCGGTGCCGGTAATGGTATCATGGATTTTCATGGACAGCGCCGCGAACTGCTTGATCTCACCTTCGCTCAGCCCGGACACCTGACGAAACAGGGCGCTCGCCCCGGCTTCCAATTGGCGCCGCATCTCCCACCCCTGTTCGGTGAGCTGCAACAGGAGGGCGCGCCGGTCGTCGGGATCCGGAGCCCGCCGCACCAGCCCCATGTTCTGCAACCGATCTGCTGCAGCCGTCACCGATGGCGGCCCCGTCAGCAGCAATTGCGCCAACGCTCCCATCCTACGGGGCTGATCCAATTGCAACAGCACCCGCCCTTCCAGCCGCCCCATCTGCGGTGTCAGAAGCGTCTGGTCGATCACGGCGTCCATCTTCCAATAGAGCGCAAAGACCCCCATCAGCGCACGGGTTTCGGGAGAAAACCGGTTTTCTTCGTCAGTCATGACTGTCTCTGCTCATGCGTGGCGAAACGCGATGCCCCCTGGCGTCTCGATCGGGCGGATATCACCCCATGGGGGGATTCGCCCCAAATTACTTCATAAAATGAAATATTCATGTGAAGAACTTCACAGAAGACGGCCTCTTTCCCTTGCGGCACCCCCGCTGCGGGCTTGACCTTCCTGTGGCAAAATGACCAGATTGACGGCACTTTGAAAACTCAGGGTTCCTTTACAATGTACACAGCTGCCATCACCGGCACCGGGGTCTTCACTCCCTCGCAGGTCATCACCAATGCCGAACTGGTCGAGGCCTTCAATGCCTATGCCGACCGCATGAACGCGCAGAATGCCGAGGCCATCGCCGCGGGCGAGATGGAACCGATGCAGCATTCCTCGGAGGAGTTCATCGTCAAGGCCTCCGGTATCGAGCAGCGCTTCGTGATGGACAAGAGCGGCATTCTTGATCCCGAGGTGATGCACCCGCTGCTGCGCCAGCGCAGCGACGAGGAACCCGGCATCATGGCGGAAATGGCGGTGGATGCCGCGAACAAGGCTCTGGCCCAGGCGGGCAAAACGGCCTCCGATGTCGATGTGGTGATCTGTGCGGCTTCCAACATGGAGCGCGCCTACCCGGCGGTCGCCATCGAAATCCAGAAGCTCTTGGGCATCGACGGCTTTGCCTTTGACATGAACGTGGCCTGTTCCTCGGCCACCTTCGGCCTGCAGGTGGCGGCCGACATGATCCGCTCGGGCAGCATCCGTTCGGCGCTGGTGGTCAACCCCGAGATCTGTTCCGGCCATCTGGAGTGGCGCGACCGGGACTGCCATTTCATCTTTGGCGACGTGGCAACCGCAACCCTGGTGGAACGGATCGAAGACGCCAAGGGACCGCATTTCGAGATCCTCTCGACCCGCTGCGCCACCGAGTTCTCCAACAATATCCGCAACAACAACGGCTTCCTGCGCCGCTCGCGCCCTGACGGGGTGGAGGACCGCCGCGACATGCAGTTCATGCAGAACGGGCGCAAGGTGTTCAAGGAAGTGCTGCCGCTGGTCAGCAGCCATATCGCAGACCATCTGAGTGACAGCGGCGTCGCAAACACCGATCTGAAGCGCCTGTGGCTTCATCAGGCCAACAAGTCGATGAACGATTTCATCGGCAAGAAGGTCCTGGGCCGCACCCCCACGCCGGAAGAGCAGCCCAATATCCTGCAGGACTATGCCAATACCTCTTCGGCCGGCTCGATCATCGCCTTTTCGCAGAATTCCGATGACATGGGCGATCAGGAGATCGGCCTGATCTGTTCCTTCGGAGCAGGATATTCGGTGGGATCAGCCCTGTTGCGCCGCCACGCGTGAGCGGCGCCCTGCGGGGCGGATCTCATGCATCAAGGGCAAACAAGCCTGAGAAAGCGCGTCAGGCGCTTTCTTCTTCCAGGTGCAGTTTCATCTCCAGCAGGACCTGCTGCAACAGAACCGTTTCACGCAACAGGCGCTTGGCTTCGTTCACGGTGATGATCCCGTCGGCAATGGCTTCCTGATACTCGCTCATCAGTGTCGCAAAGCGCTGGCTCAACGCGATCACATCCGCGTTCACACCGCCGGAGTTACGCCCGCCCGCCGCGCTCTCTTCTGACTGGTTATAGGACAGGGTAATGTTCTTCAGATCGGCCAGCGCGGCCGTCACATGGGGGAATGAGGCAGCACCTTCCAGTTTGGCTACGGAATCCACCGGCATGAACCGTTCCGCATGTTCGGCATTGTCGGAGTAATAGCGCCCCAGCGTCGCCTTGGATTTGCCGGTGATCTGGCAGGCCGCCTCGATACCGACGTCCTTGACCAGGGCTTCCGTGTGCTTCTTCAGGTAGGTGCCGATATCTGCCATGTAGTCTCACTCAGTATGCCGCCGTGCCAGGCGGGGAATGAAATTATTAATTTCCCATGAATCTCTTTTAGACGAATTGCAATACTTGATCCATCCCTCTGGTTTTCAGGGATTTAGTGAGTGTCCCAGATGCCATTTTGCATCATTTTGGGGTGAAGCAGACTTTCGTGAGTGGGGTTGGCTTCTGTGTTTGGGACTGTTCCCTGGCCAGTTTTTCTGGCTGAGGAACCTCCTGTTTTTGGTCTGCGCCCTGCGCGGCGGTTTCTGTTCAGATCCACCCTTGGGGCCTGCTGCGGCCCGGATCGATCAGCCTGCCACGTCAGGGCGCAATTTCTCCCTTCCCTGCCCCGACCATCACCCCCATCGCCCTGCAGGCGAACCCTGCGAAACCTGTGCCGGGGCATAGGGCGTAAACGGTGGCGATTTACGGTTCCAAATGACCCGGCCAAAGGATAAACCGCCGCTCATGGCAAAGCTCTATTTTCACTACTCCACCATGAACGCGGGCAAGTCGACGGTGCTGCTGCAGGCCTCGCACAACTACCGCGAAAACAACATGGAGACCTACCTTCTGACCGCGCAGATCGATGATCGCGCCGGAGAGGGGCGGATCGCCTCGCGGATCGGAATCAGTGCAACCGCAGATGTCTTTGCCCCGGACGAAGACCTTTTTGCCAAGATCACATCGCGGCTGGCCCAGGGGCCGGTGGCCTGCATCTTTGTCGATGAGGCGCAGTTCCTGTCCGACGATCAGGTCTGGCAGCTGGCGCGGGTGGTGGATGATCTGCGCGTGCCGGTGCTGTGTTATGGGCTGCGGGTGGATTTTCAGGGCAAGCTGTTTCCCGGCTCCGCCACGCTTCTGGCGCTCGCCGATGAGATGCGCGAGGTGCGCACCATCTGCCACTGCGGCAAGAAGGCCACCATGGTGATCCGCCAGGACGAAAACGGCGACGCGATCACGACCGGCGACCAGGTTCAAATCGGCGGCAATGAGACCTATGTTCCGCTGTGCCGCCGCCACTGGCGCGAGGCGATGGGGGACCGCAGCGCGGTCTGAGCCCACTCAGGCTCAGCCCCAAGGATCCTGCGCCTCAGACCGGGTTCGGCAGCGCCTTTCCGGCCAGGAAGGCCGCCACATTGTCCAGCGCCATCTGCCCCATGTTACTGCGCACCTCTTCGGTGGCGGTGCCCAGATGCGGCAACAGGGTCACTGTATCAAGCGCGCAGAGCGCCTCTGGCACCTTGGGTTCGAACTCGTAGACATCAAGGCCCGCGCCCGCGATCCGGCCTTCGTTCAGGGCCGCGATCAGGGCCGCCTCCTTCACGATCTCTCCCCGGGCGATATTGATCAGATGCGCATGGGGCTGCATGGCGGCAAGGATCTCCTCATCCACCAGATGCCGCGTTTCAGCGCCGCCGGGCACGGCCACCACCAGGAAATCCACCTCAGCCGCCATCGCGGCCAGGTCAGTGCTGCGGCTGACGGGATAGCCCGGATCCTTGTCGCTGCGCGCGGTGTAGAGCACGGTCATGCCAAAGCCGAAATGACAGCGCCGCCCGATGGCCGCGCCAATCCGGCCCAGACCCACGATGCCAACCGTCTTGCCGGTCACATGCTGGCCCAGCATCTGGGTCGGGTGCCAGCCCTTCCAGGTGCCCGAGCGCACCAGCCGCTCCCCCTCGCCCGCGCGGCGCGCCGACATCAGGATCAGGGTCATGGCGATATCGGCGGTGGCATCGGTGACCGCGCCCGGCGTGTTCGTCACGGCCACACCGGCAGCCTGAGCCGCCCGCACATCGATGTGGTTGTAGCCGACACCGAAATTCGCCAGCAGGCGGCAGCGCGGATCAGGCACGGAAGCAAAGACATCGGCGGAGAAAAGGTCGCCCAGCGTTGGCACCACAACGTCATAGTCGCGCAGTGCCCGCTGCATCTCCTGGCGGCTGAGCACGCCCGTATCCGTGCGGATGTCCACATCGAATTCGGCACGCGCGCGCGCCTCGACCGCCGCCGTCATCGGCCGTGTGATCCAAAGCTTCATGGTCAATGCATCCTTCCACCAAGCGGAACCGGGGCGTCGGGGCCGATCAGGCAGACTTCGCCCGCCTCATCCGGCAGGCCCAGCACCAGCACCTCGGACATGAACTTGCCAATCTGGCGCGGCGGGAAGTTCACCACGGCCAGCACCTGTTTGCCCACAAGGCTCTCCGGCGTGTAATGCGCCGTCACCTGAGCCGAGGTCTTTTTCTCGCCGATCTCATCACCGAAATCGATCCACATCTTGATCGCCGGTTTGCGCGCCTCCGGATAGGGTTCGGCCCGTACCACCTGGCCGACGCGGATGTCGACCTTCAGGAAGTCATCAAAGGAAATCTCAGCCACCGGACAGCTCCTTGGATCGGTTGGCCGCCGCCGCGACTGCGCGGTTCAGCAAACTTGGAAAGCCGCTTTCCTTGTCCATCAGCACCTCAAGCGCCGCCTGGGTGGTGCCATTGGGGCTGGTCACATTGATGCGCAGCTGTTCGGGGCTGTCATCCGCCGCTTCGGCCAGGGCACCGGCGCCCGCCACGGTGGCCTTGGCCAGTTGCATCGCCAGATCTGCGGGCAGGCCCTGCGCCTCTCCCGCGGCAGCCAGCGTCTCGATCAGGTGAAAGACATAGGCCGGACCAGAGCCGCTGACGCCCGTCACCGCATCCATCTGATCCTCGGACTGCAGGCGCACCGTCTGACCGATGGCGGACAAGAGCGCCTCTGCCATGTCCATATGCTGCGCCCCGCTCTGGCTGTTGCCGATCAGGGCGGTGATCCCGCGCCCGATGGCGGCAGGTGTGTTGGGCATGGCGCGCACGATGGGGGTCTTGTCGCCCAACATCGCCTCGTAACTGGCGCAGGAAATCCCTGCCGCCACGGAGATGAACAGCGTATCCCCATTGCCCAGCGCCTGCAGGCCCGGCAGCGCATCGCCCATCATCTGCGGCTTCACCGCGATCAGCACGATGGCCGGATTTTGGGGCAGGCCCTGGTTGATGGCAACGCCGGTGGATTTCAGCCAATCCGACGGATAGGGATCCAGCACCCAGACCGAGGCGGCAGGCAATCCGCCCTCCAGCCAGCCCGCCAGCATCGCCGATCCCATCTTGCCGCAGCCCAGAAGAACCAGCCCGCGATCCGCGATTTCCGTCATATCCATTGTCCCTGCCCCATTTGATCTGTCAGTCTCGGGGCAAAGGTTTACGCGCGCCCGTAGGCCTCTGCAATGGCGACCTGCAGCGACTCCTTCGGCGCATGCCCGGCCCAGGTGGTCAGCTGCACCGCCGGGTAATACCGCTCACAGTTGCTGACCGCCGCCTGGATCATCGCATCGATCTGGCTGGGGCTGGCCGCCTGCCCGCCCGACAGGAGCAACCCATAGCGATAGAGCATCAGCTTGTGCTCGGCCCAATAGGTAAAGGAGCCCGCCCAGCATTGGTCGTTGATCAGGTTCAACAGCTCGTAAAGCTGCGGCAGCTTGTCCTCGGGCGGTTCCATTTCAAAACTGCAGACCAGGCGCAGGGTTTCCTCATAGCCAGACCAGGCCAGGGTGACCGAGTAGGTGCGCCACTGCCCCTCGACCGCCATGGCGATCTGATCGTCACCGATGCGATCGAAATCCCAGTCGTGGTGGGAGGCGATGTTTTCAACGATGTCGATAGGGTGGATATCGTCTTCCAGATGATGCTCGGATAGGGCCATGATGCCACCTCCCTGGTACCTAGCCCGAGACCTCTGCGTGCCTACAAAAGCTAGCTTTGCGCTCAAAAGAACGGGGAGGCATCCCCGCTCCCATACCAGATATGGTGGCGGCGCAGGCCGGCGCTGGCAACCCTTTATTTGGGGATATCTGCAATAAGTTGTGGATGAAGTGAAAAGCCACCCAAAATATCGGCATGACCTATCTTGGCATCGCTTCTAGCGGCACGGCTTGTGCTGAGGCGGGATGCCGGACGCAGACAGGCGCTTGGCGACGCGCACCCCGGCCCGTGCGGGACGCGATCCGCATTTCAGGGCAGACCGCGCCCGCTGCCAATCAGGGCTTAGCCCTTGGTCGTGGCTTCCAGCGCATCAAGGCGGGCTTTCAGCGCTTCATTCTCTTCGCGGGCCTTCTGAGCCATGGCGCGTACAGCGTCGAATTCCTCTCGCGTGACAAAATCACGATCCGCCAGCCAGCGGTCGATCATGCCCTTCATCGCCGTCTCGGCCTCTTCGCGCGCACCGTGGGCAACGCCCATCGCATTGGTCATCAGCTGGGAAATGTCGTCCAGGATCTTGTTGCGGCTCTGCATCGTCTTCTCCGTTTCAGGCTTATGCCCTATATGGGCAACCAAAGGGCCATGGGCAAGCCATTGCCTGCGCCCCGTTGACTTCCATTCCCCGGCAAAGGCATTCAGTCGCATATGCACGCCCTGATCAAATTCCCCGACCTATCGCCCGAGATCTTCTCCATCCCCCTGTTCGGAATGGAGTTCGCCCTGCGCTGGTACGCGCTGGCCTATATCGTCGGCATTGTGATCGCCTGGCGTCTTGCGGTGATGGCCTTGAAGCGCCCCATGCTGTGGCCCGGGCAGCAGGCGCCGATGCGCCCCGCACAGGTCGAGGATCTGCTGACCTGGATCATCCTTGGCGTCATCCTCGGCGGGCGGCTCGGTTTCGTGCTGTTCTACCAGCCCGGCTATTACCTTTCGAACCCCTCGCAGATCCTGCGCATCTGGGAGGGCGGCATGGCCTTTCATGGAGGTCTGATCGGGGTGGTGCTGGCCTCCTGGATCTATGCGGCGCGCCAGGGCATTCCAAAGCTACAGATGGCGGATCTGGTGGCCTTTACCGTGCCCTGGGGGCTGATGCTGGGACGGCTGGCGAATTTCATCAACGCCGAGCTTTGGGGGCGCGCGACCGACCTGCCCTGGGGCGTCGCCTTTCCGGGACAGGCTGCACAGGACTGCGGCCAGGCGCTGGGAGAGATCTGTGCGCGCCACCCGTCGCAGCTATATGAGGCCGCTCTGGAGGGGTTAATCCTGGGGGCTGTGCTGTTGTGGCTGACCCTCCGCAAGACGGCATTCCTTACCCCAGGTCTAGTCCTTGGAACCTTTCTGGCCGGATATGGCACGGCGCGGTTCCTGGTTGAATTCGTCCGCCAACCCGACGCGCAATTCGTATCGCCCGGCAACCCCCTGGGGCTTGCCTGGCATATCGGCGGCTACGGGCTGACCATGGGGCAGATGCTGTCGCTGCCGATGATCGCGCTGGGGCTGGTCTTTGTGCTCAAATCCCTGCGCCACAAAAGGGCCGCGCCATGAGCCTGCGCGACCACCTTATCGCCCGCATCGACATCGACGGCCCGCTGAGCCTGGCCGATTACATGGCCGAATGCCTGCTCAACCCGCAATACGGCTATTACACCACCCGCGATCCCTTGGGGGCTTCTGGCGATTTCACCACGGCGCCCGAGATCAGCCAGATGTTCGGCGAGCTGCTGGGCCTGTGCCTGGCGCAGACCTGGCTGGATCAAGGATCGCCCGCGCCGTTCACGCTGGCAGAACTGGGCCCGGGGCGCGGCACCTTGATGGCCGACCTTCTGCGCGCCACCCGCGCCGTACCGGGCTTTCACGACGCCATGCAGCTGCACCTGGTCGAGGCCTCCCCCACCCTGCGCAAGACCCAGGCCGAGACGCTGAAGGGCTACGCTCCGATCTGGCACGACGTGATCGACGACCTGCCGCGACAGCCGCTGTTCCTGGTCGCCAACGAGTTTTTCGACGCCCTGCCCGTGCGCCAATTCCTGCGCGACGGGTCCGGCTGGCGGGAGAAACGCATTGGCCGCGCCGAAGGCTGCCTGACCTTCGGGCTGGGTCCCGTGGCAGATCAGAGCGCACTGGCGCACCGGCTGGAAGACACCCGCGATGGCGATCTGGTTGAACTCTGCGAAGCGGCAGCCCCGATCACCGCCGCCATTGCGGCCCGCATCGCCACTCATGGCGGCGCGGCGCTGATTATCGACTATGGCGACTGGCGCTCGCTGGGCGACACGCTGCAGGCGCTGCGCGATCACGCCCCCTCAGATCCGCTGGAGGCACCGGGCACGGCGGATCTCACCACCCATGTGGATTTCGAACCCCTGACCGAGGCGGGTCGTGCGGCGGGATGCGCCGCAACCCGGCTGACGCCCCAAGGCGTGTTTCTGGAACGCCTCGGCGTGACCGAGCGCGCCCGCGCCCTGGCCGCCCCCCTGCAAGGCGAAGCGCTCGAAAGCCTGATCGCCGCACATCGGCGGTTGACGCACCCCGAGGAAATGGGAAACCTGTTCAAGGTGCTGGGCCTTTACCCCACCACGGCGACTCCACCACCGGGGCTTCAGTCATGACGCTGGAAATTCTCACATCGGATCTGCTGTCTCCGCTGCGCCACGGGTTCTTTACCCGTCGCGGCGGCGCCTCTTCCGGGATTTTCGAAGGGTTGAATTGCGGGCTCGGCTCTTCTGATCAACGCGAGGCTGTGGAAATGAACCGCGCCCGGGTCGCCGCGGCGATGGAGGTCGCGCCCGCCGACCTGGCCCGGGTCCATCAGGTCCATTCCCCGGATGTGGTCGTGATCGAAGAGGTGGGAGACACGCAGGCCTCGGCGGATGCGATGGTGACACGCAGACCGGGAATTGCCCTGTCGATCCTGACCGCCGACTGTCAGCCGGTGCTGTTTGCCGATAGCGATGCCGGGGTGATCGGCGCCGCCCATGCCGGCTGGCGCGGGGCGCTGGACGGCGTGCTGGAGGCCACCGTCGACGCGATGGTGGACCTTGGCGCATCCCGCACGCGGATCAAGGCCGTCATCGGCCCGACGATTTCACAGCGCGCCTATGAGGTGGGGCCTGAGTTCTTCGACAGTTTCATGGCCGAAAACCCGGACAACGCGCGTTTCTTTGCAAATGGGACCGGCGATCGCTTCCTGTTCGACCTGCCCGGTCTTGGGCTGCACAAGCTGCGCAGCCTCGGCATCGCAGAGGCGGAATGGACCCGCCATTGCACCTATAGCGATCCCGCGCGCTTTTACTCCTACCGCCGCACCACCCATGACAAGGAAGCCGACTACGGCCGGTTGATTTCCTGCATCAGGCTTTAGGCTCAGGCCCCATTCATCCTACGCCATTGGCGCCAAATCCACGAAACACCAGCTTTTTGGTGCGCGCCGTGCATAGTGGATCTATTCGCAAGCGTGACAAACCACTGAGATCAAGTGGATTTGACGTCCTTCGGATTTGACGGAATTCCCGCCTGCTTGCCTCTCAATGCTGTGAAATAGAACCACTATTGCTGCAGCATTACTCGTGATCAGGCAATAATTCTGTCAAACCGATGGTGCAGGATGAATGGGTCCTGAACCTAGGCCCAGTTCCCCATTCCCCCTGCAGCACGGGCGTTCAACGCGGAATATGGCAGGCCTATTCGGGCGCTGCCGGGGCTTTTCCATGCCTGCGCCTTATTGCCGACGCATTGATTACCGAAAAAGCCTCTCAGAAGGTTTGATCCAGAACGGAGCCGGCAGGAGTAGCCCATGAAAGCCCGAAACCGCTTTATCGCATCGATCATTGCGACGGCCAAAGCCGAAAGCTGCAGAATGCCCTGGCACCGGGGACGGCGACGGCGGAGCATTGTTGAACGGCGTCATGCGGGCGTCCGGCTTCGCAAACAGGCCTGAGGCGGAGGAACACGGCAAAAGACCATCAATCCTGCGAAAGACCTCCGACAAATCAGAGCGACAGGACCACGGTTTTGCGCCCGGTTACCCGCCTTGTAGGAGTTTCTTCAGGAAGACCTGCTTTAAAGCGCTGAAACACTTGGACCCGCAGCATTTTGAAGAGTCCGGGTTCTCTGCGCGAAACCACAGCCCGCTATGCTCTGATCGGTCTCTATCGGAGCGCGAATTGGAACCGATTTGAGAAAGGCCTGACGTGATGAATACGCCTCAATCGTTGCACCACGCCGCCGCCACGGCCGCCGAGGCCTCTGCACTGCTGCAGGATCCGGCCGCCCTGCGCATGGCCAACAAGCCGCAGTTGCGACGGTTCGAAGTCAGCGCCCTTCTGACAAACGGCACGGTTGCACAAACCCGTCACATCGCTCCGGCGCTGCCGCTGTTTGAAAACGCCTTTTGCGCCTTTACCCGCGGCTCGCTGGTGCAGACCGAGCATGGTCCGGTCGCCATCGAGGATCTCTGGCCCGGCGACAGGATTGTCACCCAGGATGGCGGCTGTCAGCCGTTGGTGTGGAAAGGTTCCACCAGCCTGGTTCCCGCCCGCGCCGACTCAAAAGGGCAACGGCACCCGCTGACCAGCTTCATGGCCGACAGTTTCGGCATGCAAAAACCGATGTCCTGCGTTGTGGCAGGCCCCGCGGCCCGACTCCTGTGCACGCCGCCCCATATGCGCAACGGCACCGAAGAGCAAAAGCTGCTGACCCCTGTGCAGGCCTTTCAGGACGGCATGAATATCTTTGAGACCTCGCCGCCGACGGTGGTGGAGATGTATCACCTCTGCCTGCCCCGCCATGCGGTGATCCAGGTCGGAGGGCTGGAGTTCGAGACCTACCACCCGGGACCGGACGCGCTGAAGATGGTCAGCTACGCCATAAAGACCCTGTTCCTGAACCTGTTCAGCCATGCCGACAGCGTTTCGGATTTTGGCCCGCTGGCCTTCAAACGCGCCGAGATATGACCCGGACAAGGGAGCAGGGCCGCGCAACAGGAGCGTGTATCAGGCCCGCACATCAGAACTGTCGGTGACCGGATCAGGCTTCCCGTGACAGGCGGTCTTCCAGCACATCAAAGGGCACGCCCGGTTCGTCCTTGGCGCCGCGGATCACCAATGATGTCTTGACGCTGGCCACATTCGGCGTGGTCAACAACTCACCGGTCAGGAAGCTCTGAAAGGTGCTGAGATCGGGAGAGACGCATTTCAGGATGAAATCCACCTCGCCGTTCAGCATGTGACACTCCCGCACCAGGGGCCAGCTGCGGCATTTCTCCTCAAAGGCGCTGAGTTCCGCCTCGGCCTGGCTTTCCAGCCCCACCATGGCAAAGACCTGGACCTCAAAGCCCAATTCTCGGCTGTTGACCTCGGCGTGGTAGCCGCGGATCAGACCGGCCTCTTCCAGGGCGCGCACGCGGCGCAGGCAAGGCGGTGCCGAAATGCCCACCCGCTTGGCCAGCTCCACATTGGTCATGCGCCCGTCGGCCTGCAGTTCCGACAAAATCTTGCGATCGATCGGATCAAGGCGTGTTGTGACCATTGTGGAAGCTCCCGTCAGTTTGCGTTTCTTATATCAGCGCCGTTGCCGCGCGCAATATTATTTCACTGGCGGGAAATATTCTTTGCTGGCGACAAGATCAAGCTGCCCAGAATGACGGCGAAGTCACGAAGACGATGCCGGGGGTTTAAGCGGCCTTCCAGTGCCGTTATATCCATCTCCTGACGGCGGGCTGCCCGCCAAACACGGATCTGGGGAAATTGAGATGAGCGAGACTCGCCACACCAAGGTATTGATCATCGGGTCCGGCCCGGCCGGATATACGGCGGGGGTCTATGCCTCCCGCGCGATGCTGGAACCCATTCTGGTGCAGGGCATCGAACCCGGCGGCCAGCTGACCACCACCACCGAGGTGGAAAACTGGCCCGGCGATACCGAGGTTCAGGGCCCGGATCTGATGGTACGGATGCAGGACCATGCCAAGGCGATGGGCTGCGAGATCATCGGCGATATCATCACCGATCTGGATGTCAGCCAGCGCCCCTTCACCGCCAAGGGCGACAGCGGCACCACCTATACCGCCGATGCGGTGATCCTGGCGACCGGCGCCCGCGCCAAATGGCTGGGCCTACCCTCCGAGGAGAAATTCAAGGGCTTTGGCGTCTCGGCCTGCGCCACCTGTGATGGCTTCTTCTATCGCGGCCAGGAGATCGTGGTGATCGGCGGCGGCAACACCGCCGTCGAAGAGGCGCTGTTCCTGACCAACTTTGCCTCCAAGGTCACACTGATCCACCGCCGTGACGAGCTGCGCGCCGAAAAGATCCTGCAGGATCGCCTGATGAAGAACCCCAAGATCGAACCGCTGTGGTTCCACCAGCTGGAGGAAGTCATCGGCACCGACAGCCCGCTGGGCGTCGAAGGCGTCAAGGTCAAACACGTCGAGACCGGCGAGATCTCGGAGATCCCCTGCAAGGGCGTCTTTGTGGCGATTGGCCATGCCCCGGCGACCGAACTGGTCAAGGACGTGCTGGAACTGCACAACGGCGGCTACGTCAAGGTCAAGCCCGGCTCCACCGAGACCTCGGTGCCGGGTGTCTTTGCCGCGGGCGATCTGACCGATCACAAGTACCGTCAGGCGGTGACCTCGGCCGGCATGGGCTGCATGGCCGCCCTGGACGCCGAGCGGTTCCTGGCCGAACAGGAAGACTAGGGCCATCAGGCACTGGCCGGGGCGCAGATCACATGGGTCTCCCGCCCCGGGCTTTTGAACACCAGCAAGGGCGTCGTTATTGCTACGGCGCCCTTTTGTTTGCTTCAGGCCCACTCCCGTTTCAGGATCTGCCGCTGCGTTCCGCTGCACCGGGATCTGCGGTCACGGCGTTCCAATATCGTTGCAATTGGGAAACGCCGGTCTTTTTCGCCGCATTGTGGATAAATTGCGCTTTGCTGCAGGTGCAAGATATGCAATGCGTTCACCCGTGAACACACTTTGAGTCGCAAATGCCAATCACCGCCGAAAAACCCGGCACGCCGGAAGAGGAAGATCTCCTGTTCCGCATGCTGCGCCAGCTGGAAGCTGCACCGGACGCCTCTCAGCGTGCGACGGCCCAGGCTGTTGGCGTATCCCTGGGGCGTCTGAACGCTGCCCTTCGGGCGGCGGCAGAGGCGGGACTGGTGAAAATCACCGAACGTGACGGCCCCGACCGGCGCCAGCGCTTCGCCTATGAGATCACCACCCGTGGCGCGGCGGAACAGATCCGACTCAGAGATAACTTCCTGATCCGTAAATTTGCCGAGTATGACGCTCTGCACGCGGAGCTCACCGGCACGACAAGCGGCCTCGAACCTTTCAAGCACAGGACCAAATTGATGCAAAACAACCTTGCTCCCATCCCCGAGCTATATGTCTCCTACGACAGCGCCCAGAAATTGAAGGTCGAGGCCGCAGACCTCACCAGCCACGATCTGTCCCCGCGCCAGATCTGCGACCTGGAACTGCTGATGAACGGCGGCTTCAACCCGCTGAAGGGCTTCCTGGGCGAAAAAGACTACGACAGCGTCGTCGAGAACATGCGCCTGACCGATGGCACGCTGTGGCCGATGCCGATCACCCTGGATGTCTCCGAAGACTTTGCCTCCTCGGTCGAACTGGGTCAGGACATCGCCCTGCGTGACCAGGAAGGCGTGATCCTGGCAACCATGACCGTCACCGACAAGTGGGAGCCGAACAAATCCCGCGAGGCGGAAAAGGTCTTTGGCGCCGATGACGACGCGCACCCGGCGGTGAACTACCTGCACAACACCGCGGGCAAGATCTACCTGGGCGGTCCCGTGACCGGCATCCAGCAGCCCGTCCACTATGACTTCCGTGGTCGCCGCGACACCCCGAACGAGCTGCGCGCCTATTTCCGCAAGCTGGGCTGGCGCAAAGTGGTTGCCTTCCAGACCCGCAACCCGCTGCACCGCGCCCACCAGGAACTGACCTTCCGCGCCGCGAAAGAAGCCCAGGCCAACCTGCTGATCCACCCGGTGGTCGGCATGACCAAGCCGGGCGACGTGGATCACTTCACCCGCGTGCGCTGCTACGAGGCGGTTCTGGACAAATACCCCCAGTCCACCACCACCATGTCGCTGCTGAACCTGGCCATGCGCATGGCCGGCCCGCGCGAGGCGGTCTGGCACGGGCTGATCCGCGCCAACCACGGCTGCACCCACTTCATCGTTGGCCGCGACCACGCCGGCCCCGGCAAGAACTCTGCCGGTGAAGACTTCTACGGCCCCTATGACGCGCAGGAACTCTACCGTGCGCACCAGTCGGAAATCGGCTGCGAAATGGTCGACTTCAAGCACATGGTCTATGTGCAGGAGCGCGCCCAGTACGAACCCGCCGACGAGATCGCCGACAAGGATGACGTGACCATCCTGAACATCTCGGGCACCGAGCTGCGTCGCCGTCTGGCCGAAGGCCTGGAAATCCCCGAGTGGTTCTCCTTCCCCGAGGTGGTGAAGGAGTTGCGCCGCACCAAGCCGCCGCGCAGCAAGCAGGGCTTCACCGTCTTCTTCACCGGCTTCTCCGGTTCCGGCAAATCCACCATCGCCAACGCGCTGATGGTCAAGCTGATGGAGATGGGCGGTCGTCCGGTGACGCTTCTGGATGGCGACATCGTGCGCAAGAACCTGTCTTCGGAACTGGGCTTCTCGAAAGAGCACCGCGACCTCAACATCCGCCGCATCGGCTATGTGGCCTCGGAAATCACCAAGAACGGCGGCATCGCCATCTGTGCTCCGATCGCCCCCTATGCCAGCACCCGCCGCGCGGTGCGCGAGGACATCGAACAGTTCGGCGCCTTCGTCGAGGTTCACGTCGCCACCACGATCGAAGAATGCGAACGTCGTGACCGCAAGGGCCTTTACAAGCTGGCGCGCGAAGGCAAGATCAAGGAATTCACCGGCATCTCCGATCCCTATGATGTGCCCGTGAACCCCGAGCTGAGCGTCGAGACCGAGAATGTCGAGGTCGACAACTGCGCCCATCAGGTTCTGCTGAAGCTGGAAAGCATGGGGCTGATCAGCGCCTGATCCTGCTGCCTAGATCGTTATTCGGCCCGCCCCTGGCGGGCCGAAGTCGTTTGGGACCTGTGGCCGGACGGTTCGGCCGCCCGTTGGCGGAGTCACGCGAAAAGGAAGTGACGCCCCCGACCCCGCCGCGCCCTACAGACTGTCCCGCAGGGCCTCTGCCGCGCGCCGCGGCAAATCGCCAAGATCCGCAGCCAGCGGTTTTATGGCGCGCAGCGCAGGCAGGCGGCGCTGGTAATCCTCTTCGCTGATGCTGCGGACGGCAGCCTTCAGATCCGCCAGCCCACTACAGCAGATGATGCCCTGGGTATCAAAGAAGGTCTCGATATTCGGGCAGCCCCAATAGATCGGCACCGTTTCACAGAGAATGGCATCGATCAGCTTCTCGCTGAAGTAATTCGGCTCCTGCACATTCTCGATCACCACGGAGTAGCGGAAAGGCGCCAACCCGTCTGCCTTGACCTCAAACGGCGTATAGCCCCGTCCCAGGATCCTGGCATCGGGCCGTTCCTGGCGCAGGAACTCCACCATCTGGTGGCGCAGCTGATGCCCCTCCAGATCGCGCTTGGCCGAAGCGATCAACGAGAGATCTTCGGACTTTTCAAGGCGACGGTCCTGCCAATCGGGAATCCAGGTGGTGCCGAAGGGCAGGAACAGCGCATTGGGCAGGCGCTGCAACAGATCCGGATCATGGGTAAACACGCGAAAGAACCGCCGATGCGTGATCCGCAGCATGCGATGATGGAAATGCGAGATGGCCTTGGGCTCCATCACCATCAAAGAGACATGCGCGCGGCAATTCCAATTCGGCTGAATGTGCATCGCGGTCTTGGCGTAAACGATCAGATGGTCATCCGGGGAAAGATCCCCCACGACACCACCTTCAAGCCTCGCCGGGCATCCCAGCGGCCACTGCAGATCTGCCAAAGGCCGCGCGGCCAGCCTCCGGCCCAGCTTGCCCCCGTAGGGCAGAACGGCAATTGCAGGTTCAATCATGATCGCGGGCCTTCCAGTGACAGGCGGCACATGCGCACGGCGCGCAGGGTGCGTCAAGCCTGCGACGGAAGGTCAACAGTCCCGCGCATCAGTACAAAGCCCTTGCCCGCGACGCACACCCCGTCCGGCGCCTGCGCAGCACCAATCCGGCTGACCCACGCCTGTCCGGGGCGGCCAAGTCCATGGCCCTGTTCGGCGACAAAGCTGTCCTTCTCCATCAACCCATGCTTCCACAGATAGGCGGCCATCGCACCGGTGGCCGATCCGGTGAAAGGATCCTCCGGCGGGCTGGGCGGTGCCATCAGCAGGCGGGAATAGGTGTCCCCTTGCGCCGTTGCTCCATCGAGGGTGACCAGGAAGGGCTCCATCATGTCGGTGCCCGCAGCGCCGAGGGACTTGGTCAGGCGCGCCAGGGCCGCCACATCCAACCGGGCCGCATCCAGCGCCGCGCGATCCTGCAGAACGGTGATGCAGAAGGGCAACCCCGTGGAGACCTTTTGCGGCACGCCCACGATGGCCTCTACCGGCAGTGAAACGGCCGCGGCCACCAATGCAGGATCCGCCGCTGGGCCAAACTGCGGCGCGACCTGCGTCATCTCGATCAGATCATCCTTGATCTGCACCGGCACGATGCCCGCGCCGGTCTCAAGCGTGACCGAAGGGCCGGTAATCAGCCCGCGATCCTTCAGCGCTGCGACAGTCGCCAGGGTGGGATGACCGGCAAAGGGAATTTCCCGGCTGGCCAGGAAATAGCGCACCTTGACGTCCGCCACATCCGAAGGACCGGTGAAGGTGCATTCGACCAGGGAGGTCTCGCGCACGAAACTGGTGCAGACCTCTTCAGGCAAGACCGCGCCGCCGTGGACAACAGCGCAGCCATTGCCGCCAAAGGGGCGATCCGAAAACGCATCGACCCAATCAAATGGAAAAGACGTCATATCCCGCGCCCCGCTAAATACCTCGTGTCGCGCCACAAGACTAGCGGCGCGACGGAACATGTGCCAGCGTCATCAGATGGCCAGGATAAACGCCGAGGCCTTCTGGCTCAGTGAACCGTAACGGGCGACAGGTCGTTCTGGCGCGCCAGCACAAAGGCCATGCGACGGTCGGCGACCAGCGCCAGCTGCTCGCCTTCGGCGTCATGCACCGCATAGAGCTGCTTGCGCCCATGGGCCCCGGCCTGAACATCGGCAGGCAGGTCTGCCACATCCACGGCCTTCACGTAAACGATCCGCTTGCCAGTCTCGTTGAAATCGAACGGTGTATGCATCTTTCTTACCCCTTTCCCTTAGCCTTTGCGAATGTTGATGGTCTGAACGACGGTTTCCGGGCGAGCACGGGTCAGATCCACGTGCAGCAACCCGTTTTCCATCAGCGCCTCGCCCACTTCGACCCCATCGGCGAGGACGAACATGCGCTGAAACTGGCGCGCGGCGATGCCCCGGTGCAGGAAGACCCGGCCGTCGCTGTCATCGCGCTGACGGCCCCGGATCACCAGTTGCCGGTCTTCCACTGTGATGGCGAGATCCTCCTCGGCAAACCCGGCCACGGCCAGGGTGATGCGATAGGAATGATCCGAGGTCTGCTCGATATTATAGGGAGGATAGCCCTCGTTGCCGGATTTGGCCGAGCGTTCCAGGAGGCGTTCAAGCTGCTCGAACCCCAGCATATGCGGGTAAGAGCCCAAGGTAAGTTTCGACACGTGTTACGTCCTTTGTTCGAAAGCGACGGATAGTCTTGCGGCCCCGATCCGGGCACCGCTCTTACAGGATATGGTAAGTTCTGCTGATTTCTCAAGAGCGTGGACGCATAGGACTAGCCGAAAAGCCGTTAACGAAGTATCTTGATCCTCGCATCTTTCATCAGCTCCTGAGTCGCCAATGAACGCCCCTACCGATATCTCGATGAAGACCGACGATGTGTTGAAGGTTGAACTTGAGGTATTTCGCAGGCAGCACCGCGATCTGGACGAGGCGATCGCCGCCCTGCAGGAGCGTGGTACGGCGGATCAGTTGACCCTCCGGCGGCTGAAGAAGCAGAAGCTGGTCCTGAAAGACAAGATCGCCCTGATCGAAGACCGCCTGACCCCCGATATTATCGCCTGAACCCCTCCCGAAAGGCACATTTCCTTCGTGTTGTAGCGGTAGGTCGAAGCATGGCATGGGCTGGCCCCGGTAGCGTTGCAATGCAGCATGTCCGATGACAGGGTAGAGGCGATGAAGCGCGTTTTAGTACATGGCTGCATTTCGCCTTATTGACGGTCCTGACGCAGTTGGGCGGCATCGCCTGGCTGATCGCGCTTTTGTTTCGTCGGCGCGCCCTGGTGTTTGCATTAGCCTATCTGGCGCTTTGGGGCGCTGCCATCGGCCTTGCTCCGCTCGGCAACCGCGTCCCGCTGCACTGTTGGAATCAAGGCGGGCTGCAGATGAAGGCCTGGGTGTTCTGCGCCGCCAACCGCAACTACATGGCCCCCGAGCTTCTGGATGCCTTGAAGACGGCTTCGGGCAGGTTCGAAGCTGAATTTCCCGGTTCAAACATTCAGGTGCTCGATGCAAATTTCCCGTTTCTGGATGGCTTCCCGCTCTTGCCGCATCTGTCACATGATGATGGCGGCAAGGTCGATATCGCCCTTTTCTACAAAGACGGGAACGGCAATCGCCGCGAAACCAGCAAAAGCCCGATCGGGTATTTCGCCTTTGAGGATGGGCCGACCCATTGCCCCAAGGCCTGGCCATCACTGCGGTGGGATCTGCACTGGTTGCAGCCACTATGGCCCGACTGGCCGCTGGATGATGCCAGAACCAAGCGCGTCGTCGAAATACTGGTGGCCGACCCCAGAGTGAAAAAGCTGTTCATCGAACCGCATCTGGCTTCCCGCCTTGACCTGACGAATAGCAAGATCCGCTTCCAGGGATGCCGCGCGGCCCGTCATGACGATCATATTCACCTCCAGATCTGACGCATAGCTTGGCCGGTCAGCCGGAGCGAGTTTTCAGGCTTTATACCTCTCACATCCACAGATTTCCTTGGTAGAGGCGCGGAAGCTCCCGCGCCTATTGCAGATCGGCAGCTGCGCTGCCGCAGGCAAAAGCCTTGGGCCCGGCAGCGCGCCTGCGCGCGCTGCGGTATCGACAGACAGCATCGCTTCCCTGTGCCGCATGATGTCTCTAGGGATTGAACCGCCCCTTGCCCTCATTGCCGCATTGCACCGCAGGCGACTTCGACTATAGTGCGCGCTCCTTCCACCCGAGCAGGCCCTGCACGGCCTGCGGCATGACAGGACCGGATCACATGCCAGATACCACCGCTGACATCAAAGTGGGCATCATCATGGGCAGCCAGTCGGATTGGCCCACGATGAAAGAAGCCGCCACCATCCTGGATGAGCTGGGCGTGCCTTACGAGGCCAAGATCGTCTCGGCCCATCGCACCCCGGATCGGCTCTGGACCTATGGCAAGACCGCAGCCGAGCGCGGCCTGCAGGTCATCATCGCCGGTGCCGGTGGCGCGGCGCATCTTCCGGGCATGGTGGCCTCCAAGACCCGCGTGCCGGTGGTTGGCGTGCCGGTGCAGACCCGCGCCCTTTCGGGGGTGGATTCGCTCTATTCCATCGTGCAGATGCCAAAAGGCTTCCCGGTCGCCACCATGGCCATCGGCGCTGCGGGTGCTGCCAATGCCGGTCTGATGGCTGCGGGGATCCTGGCCTTGCAGGATCCGGCCCTGGCGCAGCGGTTGGACGACTGGCGCGCAGCACTGTCTGCATCCATCCCCGAGGAGCCGAGCGATGACTGATCCCTTGCAGCCTGGCGCCACCATCGGAATTCTGGGCGGCGGCCAGTTGGGGCGGATGCTGTCGGTTGCCGCCTCCCGTCTTGGCTTCAAGACACATATCTTTGAGCCCGGCGCCAACCCGCCCGCAGGCGATGTGGCACATCGGGTGACAACCGCCCCCTACGAGGATGAAGCCGCCCTTGCCGCGTTTGCCGCCTCCGTCGATGTCATCACCTATGAGTTCGAGAACATCCCCACCGCAGCCCTGGATGTGCTGGAACAGCATCGCCCGATCCGCCCCGGGCGCGAGGCGCTGCGGGTGTCGCAGGACCGGCTGACCGAGAAGACATTCCTTCAGGAGCTTGGCCTGCAGACCGCGCCCTTTGCCGATATCACCGGTCAGGCCGATCTTGACGCGGCACTGGAACGGATCGGCACCCCGGCCATCCTGAAAACCCGGCGTTTCGGCTATGACGGCAAGGGACAGGCCCGCATCAGGACCACCGATGACGCCGCTGCAGCCCTCGCCTCCCTCGCGGGGGCACCGGCCATCCTTGAAGGTTTTGTCGACTTCTCCCACGAGGTTTCGGTCATTGCCGCCCGCAGCCCCAGTAGCGAGGTCGCCTGTTTCGATCCCGGCGAGAACGTGCATCGCGACGGCATCCTGCACACCACCACGGTGCCCGCCCGCCTCAGCCAGAGCCAGCGCATGGATGCGGTGCTGATCGCCGCCAAGATCCTGAATGCACTCGACTATGTTGGCGTGATGGGGGTGGAGCTCTTTGTCACCGGCGGCGGCCTCGTGGTCAATGAAATCGCCCCGCGCGTGCACAACTCCGGCCATTGGACCCAGAACGGCTGCGCCGTGGATCAGTTCGAACAGCACATCCGCGCGGTGGTGTGCTGGCCCCTCGGCGACGGGCAGCGTCACAGCGACGTGGTGATGGAGAACCTCATTGGCGCGGATGTGGATCGCATTCCGGACCTCGCGCGCGAGCGCGACTGCGCCATCCACCTTTATGGCAAGGCCGAAGCCAAGCCGGGCCGCAAGATGGGTCACTTCAACCGGGTCCTCCGCCCCCAGAAGTAACCGCCCGCTGGCGACACGCCTCCGAAACCCGCCAGCGGTGGGTTTCGGGCGCAGCAAAGAGGGCCCGCCTGCCGGGCGTGATGCGCTGCGCTCCCCCGGCCCGAACCCGGCCCGAATGGCCTTACCCGAAGAACCGCGCGGCGATATCGCCGCTCATGTAGCTGACCCGCCCAGCCGATAGCGTCGCCGCAACCCGCTGGCTGTCCTTCTCCAGAAGCAGCACATCGGCGCGCTGGCCCGGCGCCAGAACGCCGCGATCCTTGAGCCCCAGCACGGCGGCAGGCCCCGAGGAGACCAGCGCCCAGGCCCCTGCCAGATCCATCATCCCGGAGTGCGCCAGCATAAGCGCGGCACGGCGCGGGCTCGGGTAGTGGTAATCCGAGGCAATGGCATCGCACAGCCCCATGGCAATCAACTCGATGGCCGAAACATTGCCCTTGTGCGATCCGCCCCGCACCACATTCGGAGAGCCGAGGATGATATGATCGCCCGCCGCCCGCGCGGCCTCTGCCGCCTCCAGCGTTTCGGGAAATTCGCTGATCCGCACGCCGCGCGCGCGCCATTCGGCCCGTACTGCGGCGCTGTGATCGTCATGGCTGCCCAGACGCAGCCCCTTGGCCGACAATTCCGCGCAGATCGCGTCCAGGGCAGCCGGAACCTCATCGCTCCGCGCGTGCATGTCCTGCAACATCTGCCAATGCACATCCGGGTTGCGCCCGGCCTTCAGCGCCTGCCCGACCAGGCGCGCAGGCTTCTTGCCCGCCGCCAGCCGATCATGCGGCAGGTGATCGTTGAAGACGACATAACTCACTCCGCTTGCCGCAAGGCGCGCAGGCAGGTCTGCGTAGTCGTCCAGCATATGGGTCTCGAACCGCAGCTGCGGCAGGATATCCGTCACCAGGCGGTCCCGCACGGCGGCAATGGCAGCAAAGACCTGATCGGCATAGTCCGGCGATCTGAGGCCCCCTTCCCAGCTGTGAAACTGTGCCAGAACGGCCGTGGTGATCCCGTTTGCAGCCAGCTCTGCCTCGGTGGCGATCACGCCTTCGTCCATCTGCTTCATGGCGCCGCGCCGGGGCGCTAGGTGGCGCTCGAACCCATCGCCATGGAGGTCGATGATGCCGGGCAGCACGAGGTAACCCGACAGGTCCACCGCGCGCCCTGCGGGTTCGGATACAACCGCCCCATCGGCAATGCTGAGCACGCCGCCTTGGGCCAGCCCCTCGGGCAGCAGGACATCACCGCCCTGCAGGGTCATCTCAAGGGTCTTCACGCGCCTGATCCTCTGCTGCCGCACCGCTACAGGCGTCGTCATCGCACAAGCCTTCGGGCAAGCCAAGCAGCGCATCCAGAAAGCTCATCTCGGGGTCAAACCGCCCATGCCCCAGGAAATGCAGGGTCTGCGCGATCACCAGCGGGTTGTTCATCATGAAGGTATGGGTCACGGGCAGCACGATATGATCCGCCATGCCTGCAACCCGGGTGCGCTCGACCGAGACCTTGCCATCATCCGGCCCGGGAATAAGGTTTGAAAACACCGGATTGAGCGAGACATTCCCCGCGATCACGCCCAGGGGGAAATCGACGGGCGGCAGCCGGTTCGGCAGGCTGTCCGGAGCCGTGCCCAGCTGCAGGCCCGCAGGACCGTTGATCAGGCCAAAAACCTCCCAGTCGCCCAGTTCATCCACCAGTTCACTGCCTTGGTTGGGCGGGCCAAGCATGACGACACGAGCCAGGCTATCCGGGTGATTGTGCTGCAGCCAATGGCGCAGCAGGATCCCGCCCATGGAGTGGGTGACCAGATGCACCGGCTGCGCACCGCATGTGGCAAAGGCCTCTGGCAGCACCTGCTCCGCCAGATCGGCAACCGGCAGCTTCGTGGAGGCATAGCCCGGGCGCACCACATCCATGCCGCGCCCGATCAACACATCCTCCATCACCGCAAACGACGCTTCGCTGCGGGCAAGCCCATGCAGCAGGATCACGCAATCGGCCATGGCCGGTATCGGCAACAGCCCCGAAAGGCCCATCAACAGGGAGGAAAGCAGTGATTTCATGCCGTTCAGATAGGATGTTCCAGATCTCGCCGAAAGCCCCTATGCCCGTTTTGGAGCCGCCCAGATCACCAGGGCAATGCCGCCCAGAACCGCCGTGGTGCCCAGGATAAGGCGCAGACCGACGGGTTCAGCCAGGACGAGCGCACCGCCCAGGATGGCCAGGACCGGAACGCTCAGCTGGATGGTGGCGGCCACGGCAGGCTGCAGCTGCGGCAGGACCCGGTACCACAGCGCATAGCCCAGACCGGAGGTGACCGCCCCGGACAGCACCGCAAGGGCAAGTCCGGTTGCGGTGACGTGCAGCTGCGCGAACAGCACCGCGACGACGGGCAGCATCATTGCTGTCGCCACAAGGAAATTCGTTGCCGTCGCGCGCAGGGGATCGCCCGCACCGCGCCCCAACAGGGTATAGGCCGCCCAGCCCACTCCGCTGGCGGCCATCAGCAGTGACGCCCCCAGCGGCACCTGCACCGGACCGCTGGGCCAGACCACGAAGGCAAGACCGGCAAAGGCCAGAGCAGCCCCCAGCACCTGCCCTGTGGTGGTCCGGCTGCCCCGCAAGGCACCCCATCCGAACATGGAAATCTGCACCACCCCGAACAGGATCAGTGCCCCCAGCCCCGCATCCAGCCCTTTGTATGCCAGGCAAAAGCCGATCATATAGAGCGTCAGCGCCGCGCCACCCTTCAGGGCCTCCCACACCGTCGTGGCGCCGCCCGTCAGCAACCCGCCCCCCTGCAGGCGCCCGGACCGCAAGACCTGTAGCCAAAGCAGCAGAACAAGCGCACCCGCACCGGAGGCAAGACGCAAGAGCCCAAACCCCAAGGCATCCATATGGCCCCATCCGATCGCCATGCGGCCCAGGACGGAATTGGCGGCAAAGGCGATCAGGACCAGCAGAACAAGGCTTACAAGTTTCAAAATCCGGCCTCCAAGTCAGGCCGGAATACCGCGCCTATCGGTTTAGAATACGCAGGTCGGTATCACCGTATCCGCAGGTGTAGCAACAGTCATTGCAGCGTTGCGAGTTGTTGAGGCCAACACCCCAGTACTGGGTTTCATTGCCGCGCACCCAGGCGCCATAACAGATGGTTTCGCCTGTCTCGCAGCTGAGCACATACTCTTGCGGATTGTAGTCATCCAGAATGTAGACCTTCCCATTCCCCGGCCAGGCCCGGTTGTAGTCCTGACTGTAGAATTCGAGGCTGACGATATGCGGATAGTCGCTGCGAATGGTCCATCTCAGACTGTCGGCGCTGACGGCCCCTGCAACCGTCAACAAACCCGCAATCGCGGCCATGTTTCTCAATACCTTCATGATTTCCCCCCTGCAATCGTATCGTTAAACACGCAAAGCGTAAGGGACGATACCCCAGGCGACCAAGCGATTATTGGCCCGTTTTCAATTTCTCAAATACGGCAGACTTCTCAGACATTGAAATCGGGCTCAAAATGCTACCCAGCATTTTGAGCCCCATGAAAAAGGGGCCGCCCGAAGGCGACCCCTAATTCATCCAGCTGGATGGCGTGACTTACATCATGCCGCCCATGCCGCCCATGCCGCCCATGTCGGGCATGCCGCCGCCTGCCGCGCCTTCTTTGGCGGGCTTGTCAGCAACCATGGCTTCGGTGGTGATCAGCAGGCCTGCAACCGATGCCGCGTCTTCCAGAGCGGTACGGGTCACTTTCGCCGGGTCGATCACGCCGAACTTGAACATGTCGCCATATTCATCGGTCTGAGCGTTGTAGCCGAAGTTCTTGTCAGTGGATTCGCGGACCTTGCCCGCGACAACCGCACCGTCAACACCTGCGTTTTCGGCGATCTGGCGCAGCGGAGCTTCGATCGCGCGGCGCACGATGGCGATACCGGCGTTCTGGTCTGCGTTGGCACCGGTCAGACCTTCAAGGCCTTTGCCCGCCTGAACCAGAGCAACACCACCGCCGACGATCACGCCTTCCTGCACGGCTGCTCGGGTCGCGTTCAGAGCATCGTCCACACGGTCTTTGCGCTCTTTCACTTCCACTTCGGTCATGCCGCCGACGCGGATCACGGCAACACCACCTGCCAGTTTGGCAACGCGTTCCTGCAGCTTCTCACGGTCGTAATCGGAAGAGGTCTCTTCGATCTGGGTGCGGATCTGGGCAACACGTGCTTCGATCTCGGCCTTCTCGCCTGCGCCATCAACGATGGTGGTCTCGTCCTTGGTGATCTCGACCTTCTTGGCGGTGCCCAGCATGTCCATGGTGACGGACTCGAGTTTCATGCCCAGATCTTCGGAGATGACCTGACCGCCGGTCAGGATCGCGATGTCCTGCAGCATGGCCTTGCGGCGATCGCCGAAGCCCGGTGCCTTGACGGCTGCGATTTTCAGACCGCCACGCAGTTTGTTCACAACCAGGGTTGCCAGCGCTTCGCCTTCGACGTCTTCGGCGATGATCAGCAGCGGCTTCTGGGACTGGATCACCTGCTCGAGCAGCGGAACCATCGGCTGCAGGGAAGAGAGTTTCTTCTCGTGCAGCAGGATCATGCAGTCATCAAGATCTGCGATCATCTTGTCGGGGTTGGTGACGAAGTAGGGCGACAGGTAGCCACGGTCGAACTGCATGCCTTCGACCACGTCGGTCTCGGTTTCCATGCCTTTGTTCTCTTCGACGGTGATGACACCTTCGTTGCCGACCTTCTGCATCGCGTCTGCGATCTGCTGGCCGATCTCGGCTTCGCCGTTGGCGGAGATGGTGCCGACCTGCGCAACTTCAGCAGAGTCGTTCACCGGACGCGCCATTTCCTTGATCGCTTCGACGACCTTGGAGGTGGCCATGTCGATGCCGCGCTTCAGGTCCATCGGGTTCAGACCGGCAGCAACCTGCTTCAGGCCTTCCTTGACGATGGCCTGGGCCAGAACGGTCGCGGTGGTGGTGCCGTCACCGGCTTCGTCGTTGGTGCGGGAAGCGACTTCCTTCACCATCTGGGCGCCCATGTTCTCGAACTTGTCTTCCAGTTCGATTTCCTTGGCAACCGACACACCGTCCTTGGTGATGCGCGGCGCGCCGAAGGATTTATCCAGAACCACGTTGCGGCCTTTGGGGCCCAGGGTCACCTTGACGGCATCTGCGAGGATGTTCACACCCTTCAGCATCTTGTTGCGGGCATCGGTGTCGAATTTGACGTCCTTAGCAGCCATGTTTCACTCTCCTAGAGAAAATCTGTGTTTGTCAGCGATTATGATGGGATCAGAGAAGCCTGCGGGCTTACTCGATGATGCCCATGATGTCGCTTTCCTTCATCATCAGCAGCTCTTCGCCGTCGACGGTGACCTCGGTGCCGGACCATTTGCCGAACAGGATCTTGTCACCGGCCTTCACGGCCATCGCGATCAGCTCGCCGCTGTCCTTGCGCGCGCCTTCGCCGGTGGCGACAACAACGCCTTCCGAGGGCTTTTCCTTGGCGCTATCGGGGATGATCAGCCCGCCAGCGGTTTTCTCTTCGCTTTCGGTGCGGCGTACCAGCACGCGGTCATGAAGCGGTTTCAATGCCATCTTTGCAGCTCCTTAATAGGCTCAAAGGTTGTTTTTCTGGTCAGCCCCTGCTCCCCGCAGAGGCGTTATCACTCACACCGGGTGAGTGCTAACGGAGCAATAGCTAGGCAGCACCCGGGAGCGAGTCAACAGGTTAGATGCAAGAAAATTGACCCGCCTTGCCCGGAAATCAGCATGCTGCTTTGCAGCACTGCCCGGACAGATCGGGACTGGGGTCAAGAAAGACTGTGATCCCAGTCCGCTAAGCCGGTGCGGCCCTGATCGCTGAGGGCGTAGATGCCCTTTTCCACCTTTTCGAACCAGCCGTAATGATTGTCCCGCATCAGCGTCGTGGCCCGCCCGACGCCGGTGGCCTTGGCCACATCCGCTCCCTTGCAGGCGCCGTGCTCTGCCAGATGCTGCGCACAGGCGAGCGCATCCTGCCGGTAGGCGGTGACAATGCCATAGCGCGTGGCGCCGCCCGCGTTGGGATCTCCGCGCAGGCGCTCGAACTCCCGCAGCAGCCGCTGCTTGCGGATCTTGGATTTGCGCGGCGCATAGGGGCCGGGATCGCACTGGACCTCGACCCGGCCATCGGCCAGCACCGTGATCAGACCGAGGCCAAGTCGGCGACACAGAGAGAGATTGTCCTTCAGCATCCGCCGCGCCTGCTTGCCCTTGGGCTTGGGCACGGCAATGTAGACCAGATCGGTGATCGCCTGCCGGGTGACCGCCTGATGGAACAGCGACAGGGAAAACCGTAGCTTCAGCTCCACGATCACCGGATCCTCATCGCCGCGCCGCGCCACCACATCCGCCGCGCCGACCTCCCCTTTCACCTCATAGCCTTGGCGCTCCAGGAGCGCCTTGATCGGGGGATAGAGATCTGCTTCGCGTGTCATAGGAATTGATTGACAGTTTGAGCGGGGCAAAACAAGCCAAGAGGTTAGAAGGTGTCGGCGCTCTTTTCTCGCCCCGAGCTATTCTTACGATGGGCCAAGCGCCGCAGCGCGGCGGTGATGGGGTGACAAACGCCCCGGCCCTGCTATAAGGCGCGCAAATTCTCCCGTATCTACAGGATTGCATCATGACCACGCTCGTTTTCGGCCACAAATCCCCCGACACCGATTCCACCGGCTCCCCCATCGTCTGGGCCTGGTACCTGAATGAGGTGAAAGGCATCGCGGCTGCGCCCAAACTGCTGGGTGAACCCAACACCGAAGCCGCCTTCATGCTGGAGCGCTGGGGCCTGGAAAAGCCCGAGATCATCGCCGATGTGGCCGACGACCAGCCCGTGGTGATCGTGGACACCAACAACCCGGCCGAACTGCCCGCCAATATCAATGGCGCCGATGTTCAGGCGATCATCGACCACCACAAGCTGGTTGGCGGCCTGGAAACCAAGGGTCCGATCGATATCACCATCCGCCCGCTGGCCTGCACCGCCACCATCATGAACGATCTGATCGGTGACGACATGGCGAAGATGCCGGAACCCGTCAAGGGCGCCGCGCTGACCTGCATCCTGTCCGACACGCTGGAATTCCGCTCCCCCACCACCACCGATCATGACCGTGCCGTGGCCGAGAAACTGGCCGCGGAACTGGGCATCGACATCGCCGAATACGCAGCCGAAATGTTTGCCGCGAAATCCGATGTCTCTTCCTTCTCGGATGCCGAGCTGATCCGCATGGATTCGAAGGAATACGAGGTCGACGGCACCAAGTTCCGCGTCTCGGTTCTGGAAACCACCGCGCCGGGCGTCGTGCTGGACCGCAAGGCCTCGCTGATCGAAAGCATGACCACCGTTGCGTCCGAGGATGGCGTCGATCAGGTGCTGCTCTTCGTGGTGGACATCCTGAACGAGGAAGCCACCCTGCTGGTGCCCAACGATCTGGTCAAAACCGTCGCCAAGAAAAGCTTTGATGCCGATGCCACAGGCGACACCGTTGTCCTGCCCGGCGTGATGAGCCGCAAGAAGCAGATCATCCCGAACCTCAAGGTCTGATCTTGGATCTTCGAAGCAATGGAAAAGGCGCCCCGCACGGCGCCTTTTTCTATTCGGGCAGGTATTCCCGGTGGCACAGACCGCCCGTCTCGGTCATATCTTGCCGCGCAGCCCTCAGCCCCCCTCAGGAAAGGCCAAACCCATGACCCGCATCATCGAAAACCTTGCCGAGGTCTCTGCCCCCTATCGCGCGCTCTTTGTCGATCTCTGGGGCTGTGTCCATAACGGGATCACCGCCTACCCCGAGGCCGTTGCCGCCCTGCAGGCCTATCGTCAGCGCGGTGGGATCGTGGTTCTGGTGACCAACTCGCCGAAACCGCGCGCAGGCGTGGCCGAGCAGTTGAAACAGTTCGGCGTGCCACAGGATGCCTATGACACCATCGCCACCTCGGGCGATTCCGCGCGGGCCGCCATGTTCACCGGCGCGGTGGGGGACAAGGTCTATTTCATGGGCGAATGGCAGCGCGATGCGGGCTTCTTTGAACCGCTGCATGTGATCGACAAGCCGGTTGAGATCACCCGCGTGCCCCTGCAGGAGGCCACCGGCATCGTCTGCTGCGGCCCGTTTGATCCGATGGCCGATCCGGATGTGAACCGGGCCGACTTTCTCTATGCCAAGCAAAAGGGCATGAAACTCCTCTGTGCCAATCCCGATATCGTGGTGGACCGCGGCGAGACCCGCGAATGGTGCGCCGGCGCCCTGGGCCGACTCTATACCGAAATGGGCGGCGAGAGCCTCTACTTCGGCAAGCCGCACCCGCCGATCTACGATCTTGCCCGCCGCCGCCTGGCGGAATTGGGTCAGGATATTGCCGATGGCGACATTCTGGCGATCGGGGACGGGCCGCACACCGATATTTCAGGCGCCATGGGCGAGGGAATCGATTCCCTTTTCATTTCCGGTGGCCTTGCGGCAGCTGAAACCAAAACGTCGCACCAGCCAGATCCGGATGCTCTAACAGACTACCTGGCAAGGGAAAACAGCGCCCCGACCTTCACCATCGGCCGCCTGCGCTAAGGCGTAATTCTAACAGAAAGCCCTTGATTTTCTGCACCTGCAAAGTAATAAAGTTGCAGAACCAAGGGCCATGGCGCTCTAAAATTTCAAAGGGGATCCACGGATGCCTGAAAACCCGGAGGGGCGCATGTTGGACAATCTGCCACGCGGAACCATCTGCATCGAAGACATTGAAATGGGCATGGTCCGCTACCTGCGCAAGGTGGTGACAGATGAGGACATCCAGAAGTTCGCCGATGTCTCCACCGACCACAACCCGGTGCATATGGATGACGATTACGCCCGTGACACCATCTTTGAAGGCCGTATCGCCCATGGGATGCTGACCGCCGGCCTGATCTCTGCCGTGATCGGCGAACAGCTGCCGGGCCATGGCACCATCTACATGAGCCAGTCCTTGAAGTTCCTTGCCCCGGTGCGCCCCGGCGACATGGTGCTGGCCGAGGTCGAAGTGACCGATATCCAGATCGACAAGCGCCGCGTCCGGCTTGATTGCCGCTGCATGGTCGATGGTAAGAAGGTCCTGGTGGGCGAGGCCATGGTCATGGCCCCCTCGCGCAAGTTCGACTAAGGCGCATTCCCGCCCCCGACACAGCCGCAATGATGCGCAACGGCACGCTTGCATGCCCCGTCACGGGGCGCTAGGCAGGCGCCATGCGCATCATTCGTGACTACCAGTTTGTTGAAGGCCAGGACCGCGGCGCCAGCGTCGCGATCGGCAATTTCGATGGCGTTCACCGCGGCCATCGGTCGGTGATCGATCTGGCGCGCCAGGCCGCCCCGGACGCCCCCCTTGGCGTGGTGACCTTCGAGCCGCATCCGCGCGAATTCTTTGCCCCTGCCGCACCGCCCTTTCGCCTGATGTCCGCCGCTGCGCGGGCCTCGCGGCTGGGCAAGCTAGGGGTGGAAAAGCTCTATCAGCTGAACTTCAACGCCGCCCTGTCAGGGCTGACGCCGGAAGAGTTTGCAAGCAAGGTTCTTGCCAAGGGCCTTGGCCTCAAACATGTGGTGGTGGGCGCCGATTTCTGTTTCGGCAAGGGGCGCGCGGGCACCGCTGAGGATCTGATACGCTTTGGCCGGGACATGGGCTTTGGCGTCACCATCGCCCCCTTGATGGAATATACCGAACATACCGTCTCTTCGACCGCGATCCGCCAGGCGCTGAGCGATGGTCGCCCGCGCGACGCCGCCGCCATGCTGGGCCATTGGCACCGGATCGAAGGCACTGTCGTGGGCGGAGAGCAGCGCGGGCGGGACCTTGGTTTTCCCACCGCGAACATGTCCATTGACGGGCTGCACCCGCCTGCATTCGGCGTCTATGCGGTGCTGGTCGACGTCCTCGATGGCCCTCACAAGGGCAGCTACCACGGTGCCGCCTCTGTCGGGGTGCGGCCCATGTTCAACGGCGATCACCCCAATATCGAAACCTTCCTGTTCGATTTCACCGGCGACCTATATGGCGCGACCCTCTCGGTCGGGCTGGTGGACTACCTGCGCCCGGAGATGAAGTTCGACGGGCTGGAGGGGCTGATTGCGCAGATGGATGCGGATTGCGCCAAGGCGCGCGAAATACTGGCTACCATATGAGCAGGCTTGCCCCCCGGTTCTGGGAGAAGAAGCCGCTCGACAAGCTGTCCGCGGCCGAGTGGGAGGCGCTTTGTGATGGCTGTGGCAAATGCTGCCTCAACAAGCTGGAGGATGAGGACACGGGCGAGGTTGCCCTCACCCGCGTGGCCTGCCGCCTGCTGGATGATCAGACCTGCCGCTGCGCCCACTATGAGAACCGCCACCAGTTCATCCCCGAATGCATCGTGCTGAAGCCCGAGAACCTGGACACCCACGCCTATTGGATGCCGCAGACCTGCGCCTATCGGCTCTTGTGGCAGGGCAAGCCCCTGCCCGGCTGGCACCCGCTGATCACCGGCAATCCGGATTCGGTGCATGACGCGGGGGTTTCGGTGCAGGGCATGACCGTCTCCGAATTCGACACCCCAGAAGAAGACTGGGAAGATTACATCATTGAGGAGCCCATCTGATGTTCTTTGCCTCTGACAATTCCGGCCCCGTCCACCCCGAAGTTCTGGACGCGCTGAGCGCGGCCAACACGGGCTATGCCATGGGTTATGGCGCAGATGCCCAGATGGACGCCGTGCGCCAGCGCCTGCGCGACATCTTCGAGGCGCCCGAAGCGGCGATCTACCTGGTGGCCACCGGCACCGCCGCCAACGCCCTGGCGCTGGCCACCCTCTGCGAGCCTTTCCAGACCGTGTTTTGCAGCCCCGTGGCCCATATCCACGAGGATGAATGCAACGCCCCCGAGTTCTACACGGGCGGCGCCAAACTGACGCTGGTGCCCGGCGGCGACAAGATGACACCCGAAGCGCTGCGCAACAGCATCGCGGGCGAAGAGACCCGCGGCGTCCATGGGCCCCAGCGCGGGCCGGTCTCGATCACCCAGGTCACCGAACGCGGGTCGGTCTACTCCCTGGACGAGCTGACGGCCCTTTGCGCCGTCGCCAAGGACTACGGTCTGCCCGTGCATCTGGATGGCGCGCGCTTCACCAATGCGCTGGTGGCGCTGAACTGCTCTCCGGCGGACATGACCTGGAAGGCGGGCGTGGATGCGGTCTCCTTTGGCGGCACCAAGAACGGTTTGATGGGGGTTGAGGCGGTGATCTTCTTCGATCCCAAACACGCCTGGGAATTCGAACTGCGGCGCAAGCGCGGCGCGCATCTGTTCTCCAAGCACCGCTACCTGTCGGCGCAGATGCTGGCCTATCTGGACAACGACCTGTGGCTGTCCAGCGCCAAGGCCGCCAATGAGTCCTGCGCTGTCCTGGTCGAAGGGCTGCGCAAGGCCGGGGCCACATTCCTGTCGGAACCGGATGCGAACATGGTCTTCGCCGCCCTGCCCCGCAGCACCCACAAGCGCCTGATGGAGGCCGGCGCCGTCTATCACCTGTGGGATGGCCCGCTGGAAGGACCGGATGATAAAGAGGTCACCGCGCGTTTCGTCTGCGACTGGTCGATCAGCCGCGATGAGATCGCGGCGTTCTTGAACCTGCTCTGATCTCAAAGACGCAGGGGCGCTGGCCACGCGCATATTCAGGACACTGCCCCCGCAAGGGTTTTGGCGGCAGAGGCCGCGACACTGGTCTTGCGATGGGCAATCCCCACGCGGCGGCTGACGTCGGCCGCCTCGCGCAGGGTGCAGATGGTGATCCGGTCGGAGGCTTGCGCATAGGAGAGCGGAACCAGAGCCACGCCCAGGCCTGCGGCAACCAGGTCCAATAGCTGCGCATCGTGAAGCGCCTGCGCCGAGATCATCAGCCTGCCCTCCCCTGCCGCGCGGAACAGATCTGCGGAGGGGCAATAGGGGCGTGAAATCATCTGCATCTGTGCCAGATCCTGCAAGGTCAACTCGGCACGAAGGCTAAGGGGATGCCCCACCGGCAGCGCCACCCCATAGCCTTCGTCCCATAGCCCGACAAACCCCATCCCATCAGGTGTACAGGCCTCGGAGCAGAGCACCACATCAGCAAGTTCGGGCGTATCGGTGAACTGGAAGACCACGCCGTCCTTTTCTCTCGCAAGGCGATGAAACCCGGCCTGAAACGGCTCCATCAGCACATCGGGGCAGCAGTGTACCCGCAACTGAGGACGCACGCGCTGTTTCAGGCGGTCCTCCATCTGCTGCAGCTGTGACAGGATCACGCCGCATTGTGCGTATAGCTCGCGCCCCAGATCGGTGGGGACCAGCCCGGCGGGACCACGTTGAAACAGCGGGCCGCCATAATGGGTCTCAAGCCGGGCAATCGCCGCTGAAACCGACGGTTGGCGCACCTCGTTGAGACGTGCCGCAGCACTGAAGGTTCCGGTTTCATAGGCGGACTGAAAGTACCTGAGGGGCGCGAGATCAAGCATAGATTTTCCCTATACCCACCATAACTGGTGCAGCAATTACCTATAGGGCTCATCCATGCCAAACAAGGGGCACGAAATCCACTGCACTCATTCAAGGAGCCCTTCATGCAACCTGCGGCATCTGTCACCCAAGCCCCTCTGATCGAACAGGTCTTGCGCCTGTTCGAAGCCGGAGATCCTGCGATCCTCACCCTTTTGGCGGAAGATATCGACTTTCGCATCGATCACTACAAAGACGATGCGGACACCGCCTGGCAGCAGGCGCGGGGCATGGGCGCCTTCGGGCCAGTCCTGCAACGGCTGGGTCAAGAGATCTTTCCGCAAGGCACGCGCATTCGGGATCTCACCACGAAAACGCTCTGCGACGGTTGGGCCATGACGCGGATGGAACAGGAGTTCTTCTATCCAAGGCGGAACGGAATGGTGAACAGCGTCACCTATATCATCACCCATGAAGAGGCCGGACAGATCGACTACTTCCGGGAAACCGTTACCACGATCGATACCATCTGACCGCCCGTCCCCGGAGGGCACAACCCTGCTTTCCGGGGTAGTTCTGCTGGTCTCAGTCGCCCCAGAAGGCGCGAACCGCGGCAGCGGTTTCCGCCGGGTGGGTGATCGATACCATATGCCCTGCACCCGCGATCACCTCGGAGCGGGCGTTGGGCAGACGCTGTGCCAGGCCTTCGTTGACCACGGCAATCACCGGCTGCGTCTCGCTGCCGCGCAGCAGCAGCACCGGCACATCCAGCCCCTGCAGCACGCCGGGGCGCAACACGCCCGGCCGATCCTGATAGACCGCCGCATCGCAGGCGGGAACGATATGGATCGCCCGTGTCATCGCGTCCCGCGTCGCCTCGGGCAGGTCCGGCCAGCGCGGCGCGCCGGAGCTCCAAGCCCGGTTGAACAGCCGTGCTGCAAGTGCGGCATCCCCGGCGGCAAACGCCTCCATGAAAGGCTTGCTGTCGTCCCGAGTGCGCTGTGCCACCTCGGGGTCATCTTCCAGAGCCACCCGGAACAGCACCGGTTCGATCAGGATCAGGCTGCGCACCTTTTCAGGGCGCGCCAGCGCCATGCGCAAAACCACGGTCGCGCCAAAGGAGTGACCGATCAGATCGACAGGTTCATCGGGCATGAGCGACAGCCCCGCCTCGGTATTGCGGTCCTGGTAGTCGCCCTCTCCGTCCCAATCCGGACTGCGCCCATGCGACAGGAGATCGAAGGCGCTGACGGTTACCGCACCCTCCATCGCCTCTGTAAACCCGCGCCAGGTGCCCGAATGCGCCAGCGAGCAATGCACCGCCAGCATCTGTCGCGGACCACTCCCGAAGCTACGGCTGAAAACGGGCTGCGGCAGGGTCTGCACCAGATCACTCATATGGGTTACTGCTCCGATAGATGCCGGTCCAGATCATCCAGCCGATCCTGGCCCCAGAACTTGGCGCCGTCTTCGGTGATATAGAAAGGAGCGCCGAAAACGCCAGCGGAAACCGCATCTTCCAGGTTCTGACCATACGTCTCTGCCCCGACCAGAAGGCCGCTGTCCGCCAGCGCGGGATCAAACCCGGCTGCGGTCAGGCAGTCGCGGATCACGGCATCTTCGGCGATATCCTTCTCCTCGGCCCAGCAGGCCCGCAGCACGCCCTGAACCAGGGCGCCAAGATCACCGCCACCCGCCTTCTGGGCGGCAATGATCGCATAGGACGATGGCGCCGCATTGGTCGGCCAATGAGCAGGCTTGAGGTTCATCGGCATCGCCAGCTTCCTGGCCTGTCGTTCAAGCTCGATCAGGCGGTACTCCTGGCGGGCAGGATGACGGTCTTTCGGAGGGGTGCCCCCGGTGCGCGGAAACAGCGCCATGATATCGAAGGGTTTGTATGTAATTTGGGCAGCATGCCGCTCTGCCAGCTTTTCCAGCCTGTTTCCGGCCAGATAAGCATAGGGAGAAAGGGTCGAGAAGTAGAAATCGATGGCTGCCATGTCGGTTTTCTCCGGCTTAGAACTAGGCTGGACCCTAGGCACATGTTAAGCGGGGTTCAATATCACGAATCTGTCACATTGCCTTGCTGCCCGGGGATATCAGCCAATGCCGACCATGAACGAACCCAAGCTTATCGCTGGGAACGCCAACCTTCCTCTTGCCAATTCCATTGCCCGCCGGATGAGCCTGCATCGCGGGGTCGATCAGGGTCTGGTCGATGCCCGTGTCGAGCGGTTCAACGACGGCGAGATCTTCGTCGAGGTCTACGAGAACGTGCGCGGCGAGGACATGTTCATCGTCCAGCCGACCTCGAACCCGGCCAATGACAACCTGATGGAGCTCTTGATCATCTCCGATGCGCTGCGCCGTTCCTCTGCACGCCGCACCACCGCTGTGATCCCCTATTTCGGCTACGCCCGCCAGGACCGCCGCACCAAGGCCCGCACGCCGATCTCGGCCAAGCTGGTCGCCAATATGCTGACCGGCGCCGGGATCGAGCGGATCCTGACCATGGATCTGCACGCCGCGCAGATCCAGGGCTTCTTCGACATTCCCGTGGACAACCTCTATGCCTCGCCCATCTTCGCGCTGGACGTGCGGCATCAGTTCAAGGACAACATGGCCGATCTGATGGTCGTCTCCCCCGACGTGGGCGGCGTGGCCCGCGCCCGTGAGCTGGCCAAGCGGATCAACGCTCCGCTGTCGATCGTGGACAAGCGCCGCGAGAAACCCGGTGAAGTGGCCGAGATGACCGTGATCGGCGATGTCACCGACAAGATCTGCCTGATCGTGGACGACATGTGCGACACCGCCGGCACGCTTTGCAAGGCGGCGCAGGTGCTGCTGGACAACGGCGCCAAGGAAGTCCACGCCTATATCACCCATGGCGTGATGAGCGGCCCCGCGGTGGAACGTGTGACCAACTCGGTGATGAAGTCCCTAGTGCTGACCGATACCATCCAGCCGACCGAAGCGGTCCTGGGCGCCCCCAATATCCGCATCCTGCCCACCGCGCCCCTGTTCACCCAGGCGATCCTGAACATCTGGCACGGTACCTCGGTCTCTTCCCTGTTTGAAGACAAGACCCTGATCCCGATCTACGAGTCGCTTTACAGCCACGTGTGATCGCGGCTGCCCGGAACGAAACCGCAAGGCCCTGCGCAAACCTCTGCGCGGGGCCTTTTCATTGCCCCCTAATCGACATCCCAATCATCTTCGAACGGCAGATCGCCAATCGCCATCCAGGCGGCCCGCACACGGGCAATACGGCTGTCGGACCAGGTGCGAAAAACGATCTCGAACCCGGTCTCGGTGATGTTTTCGGCCGATAGATCCGCACGCACCGCCGCTTCGGTATCCATATCCCACATTGACAGCGACACATGCACCGCAGGCGGGCTGGCATAGCTTTGGGCAAAGCGCACCGACTGGCGCCGCTCGCGGTTGCCCTGCCCCGTCCACATGGTGCCGCCGCTGTCAAACTCGGAAAAGACCAGGACATCCCCCTGATCGATCCCAGTGCGGGGATTGCGCAGTCTCTTCATGCTGGCGAACGTCCTACTGCTTTTGATTGTTCTAAAGTCGTATTTTCAACTCAGCATAAAATCACCCTGGCACGCAAAAGAAAACCGGCCCCAGAAGGGACCGGTTTACAATGTGTTATCCGCCTTGGCGCAGAACCCGTTACAGGCTCATGTGGGTGCCAAGGGCCTCCATGTCCGCCAGGAGCTTCGCGGCTTCCTCGACGATGTCGTGGGGCTGCTCTTCTTCCTTTGCGGTCCGGTAGGTCTCGCGCGCTTCCTCGATCAGCTCATCCAGGTGCGCACGGGTCATTTCATCCATCGGGATTGCCTTTTCGGCCAGAACCGAGAGAGCCTCGGAGCCGATTTCGGCAAAGCCGCCGGTGACCACATACTCCGAAGTGCCTTGGGGGCTTTCGACCCGCAGGACACCCGGGCGCATGGTGGTGATGGTCGGCGCATGCATCGGCATAGCCGTCATGTCGCCTTCCGCGCCGGGGATCTGAACCGCGCTCACCTGAAGCGAAGCAAGGCTCCGCTCCGGGCTCACGAGGTCGAATTGCATGGTATCAGCCATCAGGGCCCTCCTTAGGCCGCCTCAGCAGCCATTTTCTCGGCTTTTGCCTTCACCTCTTCGATACCGCCAACCATGTAGAAGGCGCCTTCGGGCAGGTGGTCGTATTCGCCAGCCACAACTGCCTTGAACGAGGAAATGGTGTCTTCCAGCGGAACCTGAACGCCGTCAGAACCGGTGAAGACCTTCGCAACGTCGAACGGCTGCGAGAGGAAACGCTGGATCTTACGGGCACGGGCCACGGTCAGCTTATCCTCTTCGGACAGTTCGTCCATGCCGAGAATGGCGATGATGTCCTGCAGCGACTTGTAGCGCTGGAGGATCTGCTGAACGTCAGAAGCCACTTTGTAGTGCTCTTCGCCAACGATCGAGGGATCCATCAGACGCGAGGTGGAGTCGAGCGGGTCAACGGCCGGGTAGATGCCCAGCTCGGAGATCGCACGGCTCAGAACCGTGGTTGCGTCAAGGTGCGCAAAGGTGGTTGCAGGTGCAGGGTCGGTAAGGTCATCCGCGGGAACGTACACAGCCTGGATCGAGGTGATCGAGCCGTTCTTGGTGGAGGTGATGCGTTCCTGCATGGCGCCCATGTCGGTTGCCAGGGTCGGCTGGTAGCCCACCGCCGAAGGAATACGGCCGAGCAGAGCCGACACCTCGGAACCCGCCTGGGTAAAGCGGAAGATGTTGTCCACGAAGAACAGAACGTCGGTACCGGACTGGTCGCGGAACTGTTCGGCCAGGGTCAGACCGGTCAGCGCAACACGGGCACGGGCACCCGGAGGCTCGTTCATCTGACCGTAAACCAGCGCAACCTGCGATTCCGACAGGTTGTCGGGCTTGATCACGTTGGATTCGATCATCTCGTGGTAGAGGTCGTTACCTTCACGGGTCCGTTCACCAACACCGGCGAACACGGAGAAGCCCGAGTGCACCTTTGCGATGTTGTTGATCAGTTCCATGATGAGAACGGTCTTGCCCACGCCGGCGCCGCCGAACAGGCCGATCTTACCACCCTTGGAGTAGGGTGCGAGCAGGTCGATCACCTTGATGCCGGTCACCAGGATTTCCGACTCGGTCGACTGGTCGTTGAACTCGGGTGCTGCGGCGTGGATCGGGCGGGTTTCTTCCGCTTCGACCGGGCCCTGCTCGTCAACGGGCTCGCCGACGACGTTCAGGATGCGGCCCAGGGTGGCGTTGCCAACCGGGATCGAGATCGGCGCGCCGGTGTCGGTCACTTCCTGGCCACGAACCAGACCTTCGGTTGCGTCCATTGCGATGGTACGGACGGTGTTTTCGCCCAGGTGCTGCGCAACTTCCAGAACCAGATTCTTACCGTTGTTGTCGGTGTTGAGGGCGTTCAGGATCGCGGGCAGCTCGTCGTCAAACTGGACGTCGACAACGGCGCCGATGATCTGAACCACCTTGCCTTTTGCATTTGCCATGTGATTGGTCTCCGGTTGTCTCTTAGAGCGCCTCGGCGCCCGAAATAATTTCAATCAGCTCGTTGGTGATCACGGCCTGGCGGGAACGGTTGAACTCGATGGTCAGCTTGTCGATCATATCGCCCGCGTTGCGGGTCGCATTGTCCATCGCGCTCATCCGGGCACCCTGTTCGGATGCGCCATTTTCCAGCAGCGCCGCAAAGATCTGGGTGGATACGCCACGGGGCAGCAGGTCGGCGAGGATCGCCTCTTCGCTGGGCTCGTAATCGTATACCGCCGAGCTCTCTTCGGCTTCGCCGCCCTCGTAGGAGGCCGGAATGATCTGCTGCGCCGTCGGCACCTGGGTCACAACGTTGACGAACTCCGCGTAGAAGATCGTGGCAACATCGAATTCACCAGCGTCGAAACGGGTCAGGATGTCCTTCGCGACGCTCTGCGCATTGGCATAGCCGATGCGCTTGACTTCGCTCAGGTCCACGTGGCCGACAAAATCGGCAGCAAAGTCGCGGCGCAGGGCGTCGCGGCCTTTCTTGCCGACGGTCAGGATCTTGACCGTCTTGCCGGCGGCTTTCAGCTCTGTCGCCTTCTGACGGGCCAGCTTGGCGATGTTGGCGTTGAAACCGCCACACAGACCACGCTCGGCCGTCATTACGACAAGCAGCTGCACCTGATCGCTTCCGGTGCCGCGCAGCAGCTTGGGCGCTGCGTCGCTGTCACCGACCGAAGCCGCCAGAGAGGCCATCACGGCGTTGAACCGCTTGGCATAGGGACGGCTGTCTTCGGCAGCTTCCTGGGCGCGGCGAAGTTTCGCCGCGGCCACCATTTGCATGGCTTTTGTGATCTTGCGGGTCGATTTGACCGACTCGATCCTGTTTTTAAGGTCCTTAAGACTCGGCATTGCCTCGTCCCCCCTTAAGCGAAGTCAGCTGCGAATTCGTCCAGCGCGGCTTTGATCTTGTCGGCGGCATCGCCCTTGATCTTGGGATCTTCGTTGGTGATCCAATCCAGCAGATCCTGGTGCTTGCCACGCAGGTGCGCCAGCATGCCTGCCTCGTAACGACCCACGTCCTTGACGGCGATCTTGTCGAGGTAGCCGGTGGTGCCCGCGAAGATCACGCAGACGATTTCAGCGTTGGTCAGCGGTGCGTACTGGGGCTGCTTCATCAGCTCGGTCAGACGCGCACCACGGTTCAGCAGCTGCTGGGTCGCGGCGTCGAGGTCGGACCCGAACTGGGCGAAGGCCGCCATTTCGCGGTACTGAGCCAGTTCCAGTTTCACCGGACCGGCAACGGATTTCATCGCGTTGGTCTGGGCCGAGGAGCCCACACGCGAAACCGACAGACCGGTGTTCACGGCGGGACGGATGCCCTGGTAGAACAGTTCGGTTTCCAGGAAGATCTGGCCGTCGGTGATCGAGATCACGTTGGTCGGAATAAAGGCCGACACGTCGCCGCCCTGGGTTTCGATGACGGGCAGAGCGGTCAGCGAACCGGCGCCGAAGTCTTCGTTCAGCTTGGCCGAACGTTCCAGCAGGCGGGAGTGGAGGTAGAAAACGTCACCCGGATAGGCTTCACGGCCCGGCGGACGGCGCAGCAGCAGGGACATCTGACGATATGCAACAGCCTGCTTGGACAGGTCATCATAGATGATCAGCGCGTGCTTGCCGTTGTCACGGAAGTATTCGGCCATCGCGGTTGCGGCATAGGGTGCCAGGAACTGCAGCGGTGCCGGGTCGGACGCGGTTGCGGCAACCACGATCGAGTAGTCCATCGCGCCGTTTTCTTCCAGCTTCTTCACCAGCTGGGCAACGGTGGAACGCTTCTGGCCGACAGCAACGTAGACGCAGTACAGTTTCTTGGACTCATCGTCGCCTGCGGCGTCGTTGTAGACCTTCTGGTTCAGGATGGCGTCCAGAGCAACGGCGGTTTTACCGGTCTGACGGTCGCCAATGATAAGTTCACGCTGGCCACGGCCGATCGGGATCATCGCGTCCACGGACTTGAGGCCGGTTGCCATCGGCTCGTGCACCGATTTACGCGGGATGATGCCCGGCGCCTTGGAGTCGGCGATGCCGCGTTCCTTGGATTCGATGGGGCCCTTGCCGTCCAGCGGGTTGCCCAGACCGTCCACAACGCGACCCAGCAGTTCGGGGCCAACCGGAACGTCCACGATCGAGTTGGTGCGCTTGACCACGTCACCTTCTTTAATGTCGCGGTCCGAGCCGAAGATCACGATACCGACGTTGTCGGCTTCGAGGTTCAGCGCCATGCCCATGATGCCGCCGGGGAACTCGACCATTTCGCCGGCCTGAACGTTGTCGAGGCCGTAGACGCGGGCGATACCGTCACCAACGCTCAGCACGCGACCGATCTCGGCCACCTCTGCTTCTTGACCAAAATTCTTGATCTGGTCTTTCAGGATCGCAGAAATCTCTGCTGCTTGGATACCCATTTATCCGACCTCTTTCATTGCGTTCTGTAGGGAGTTGAGCTTGGAGCGGATCGAGCTGTCGATCATCTTCGAGCCCACTTTAACGACGAGACCGCCAATGATGCTTTCATCGACGGTTGCATTGATGGTAACTTTCTTGCCCACGCGCGCGGCCAGGGTCTTGGCCAGCTTGTCGCTCTGGGTCTTGGTCAGCGCCTTGGCAGAGGTCACCTCTGCGGTGACTTCACCGCGGGCCTCGGCCAGGCTGGCGCGCAGCGCCTCGATCAGCGCGGGCACCACGAACAGACGGCGCTTGGCGGCCATCAGCGACAGGGTATTGCCCAGGACGGGATCAAGCCCCATCTTTGCTGCAACAGCGGTGATCGCTGCGGCCTGCTCTTCACGCGTCACCAGGGGCGAGCTGATCAGATTTTGAAGGTCTTCACTGTCAGCCAGCGCAGCTGCCAGGTCGTTGATGCTGGTCTCAAGGCTATCGAGCGCCTTGTTCTCTTCAGCGATCTCAAAGACCGCTGTGGCATAGCGCGCGGCGATGCCTGCAGAAATCGAAGCTGGTTCGGACACGTCCACCCTTCCGATATTATTTTGGCCCCGGTCTGCGCACCTGGAAACAGGCAGCACCCGGGGGTGTGAGTCAGCCCACCGTTACGGCAGGTCATCGAAATCAGCGTGGATGTAGCAGAGCGATCCCCTCCTATCAACTGCCTATAACGGTAACGGCAAAATGACTGAATTAAGTATTTTCAATACCTTAGCAAAACTGCGGCCCTTTGCCCGTGCAACTGGTGTCAAAAAATAGACGTTTCGTTCATTAATTTGCGATTCCTGAACGTCCCAAAACGAGATTTGTTCCCCCTTCGTGCAGCATTTGCGCCATCCGCACCCCGTCTTTCGGAACGCGTGCGGCGCGGGTAACGGAGTGGGAATCAGCCCGATCAAGCTGGCTTTGCCCGCGTGGCAGTACATCGCTGCGGCTGGGATCAACCGGTACCGGCAGCGACCGTCAAGCCGGTTCGCCAATCGGGTTGGACAGCCCCTCCAGCACCCGGATCGGGTTGGACCGCTTCACCCGCGTCATCAGACCGCGCTGCTGATGGGTCTGCTTGCTGACCTCGACCATGAAGACTCCTGCGGCCAGCATCGCGGGCAGCCGCTCCCCCATACGCTCCATCAATGCGCCGGACTTCAGCCAGAAGCGGCGGGAGCTGGGCAAGCGGTACAGCGCCGCCGTGTGCCGCTCGATGGTGAATTGATGCAGCCGCAGCTGGTTCTCCAGCTGGATCAGCGTGTAGGGGCGCCCATAGCCAAAGGGGGTGCGATCAGAGCGCGCCCAAAACCCTGCCCGGTTCGGCACAATGAAGATCGCGCGGCCCCCGGGCCCCAACACGCGCCAGGCCTCTTCCAGCAGGTGCGAGGGCCGCTCCGAAGTTTCAAGCCCGTGCAGCATCACCAGCCGGTCCACCCGGCCCGTATCGATCGGCCAGCGGGTTTCCTCGCACAGGACCGACACATTGGGCATCCCCGCAGGCCATTGCATCACGCCCTGCGGTCCCGGCATCAAGGCCAATACCCGCCGCGCCTCGGCCAGATAGGGGCGCAACAGGGGCGCTGCAAAGCCGAACCCCGCCACGGTCTGCCCCGCCGCCTCGGGCCACATCTGCAACAATCGCGCACGGACCGACGCCTGTGCGGCCCGCCCCAGGGTGCTGCGATAGTAGAAATTCCTCAAATCCTGCACATCAAGATGCATTGCGGGCGCCTGCTGCTTGCGTCACTCTGGGGGCAGTTTAGCAATGAAAAAGCGAATGACCATGCCCCTTGAAATCGTCACCGTTCCCTGCTTGTCCGACAACTACGCCTTTCTGTTGCACGACCGCGCCAGCGGAAAGACCGCGCTGGTCGATGCCCCCGAACCCGCGGCCATCAAGGCCGCCCTGGCAGAGCGTGACTGGGGCCTGGACGAGATCCTGCTGACCCACCACCACTGGGACCATATCGACGGCACCGAAGAGCTGCGCAGCACCTATGGCGCCACGGTGACCGGCGCCAGCGCCGATGCCCACCGGCTGCCGCCCCTGGACCGGGCGGTTGCAGATGGCGAAAGCTTCGATCTGTTCGGCCACGCGGTCGCGGTGCTGGATGTCTCTGGCCATACCGTCGGGCATATCGCCTTTCATATTCCGGACAGCCACGCGGTCTTTACCGCCGACAGCCTGATGGCCCTGGGCTGCGGCCGCCTGTTTGAAGGCACGCCTCAGCAGATGTGGCAAAGCCTTTCGAAACTGGCCGCCCTGCCTGCGCAGACCATCGTCTACTCGGGCCACGAATACACCCAGTCCAATGCCGCCTTCGCGATCACCATCGAGCCGCAGAACCCTGCCCTGCAATCCCGTGTGGCGGAGATCGAGGCCGCCCGCGCCGCCGGTCAGCCCACGGTGCCCTCGTCGCTGCGGCTGGAAATTGACACAAATCCCTTTCTGCGTGCCCATCTGCCCGAAGTTCAGGCCTCCATCGGCATGGAAGGGGCAGAAGCCGTTGATGTTTTTGCGGAAATCCGCAAGCGCAAGGACAATTTCTGAGCCGGCACCTGCGTGATTTCTACCCGGCCCGAAATAAATGTGACTGAAAAATGAAAGAAACCGCTTGAAGACCGGGCTCTATCAACCAAACTCTAACACTATGAGGCCATGGTTGAGGTAGGGGAAGGATGGTTAACGGACCGCCCCGCCCCCTCAACCCAAGACAGAGGAGCACGCCCGTGCCTTCATTCTCGAGCACATTGGAACAAGCCATTCACGCAGCGCTGGCGCTGGCGAATGAAAGGCGACACGAATTCGCAACGCTGGAACATCTGCTGCTGGCGCTGCTCGACGAACCGGACGCCGCCCGCGTGATGCGCGCCTGCAGCGTTGACCTGGATGAGCTGCGCTCCTCCCTGGTGACCTTCGTGGATGAGGACCTGTCGAACCTGGTCACCGACATCGATGGCAGCGAGGCCGTGCCCACCGCCGCCTTCCAGCGCGTGATCCAGCGTGCCGCCATCCATGTCCAAAGCTCAGGCCGTACCGAAGTCACGGGCGCCAATGTGCTGGTCGCGATCTTTGCCGAACGCGAAAGCGATGCCGCCTACTTCCTGCAGGATCAGGACATGACCCGTTATGACGCGGTGAATTTCATCGCCCATGGCGTGGCCAAGGATCCCGCCTTTGGCGAACCGCGCCCGGTCACCGGCGCCCATGAGGCCGAGGAAGAGCCTCAGGCGCAGGCCGCAAGCGAGGGTGAAAAGAAGGAAAGCGCGCTGGCGAAATACTGCGTCGACCTCAATGCCAAGTCGCGCGAAGGCGATATCGACCCGCTGATCGGCCGCAGCCATGAGGTCGAGCGCTGCATCCAGGTGCTGTGCCGCCGCCGCAAGAACAACCCGCTGCTGGTCGGCGATCCCGGCGTCGGCAAGACCGCCATCGCCGAAGGGCTGGCCCGCAAGATCGTGCAAGGCGAAGTGCCCGAGGTTCTGTCGGAAACCACGATCTATTCGCTCGACATGGGCGCGCTGCTGGCAGGCACCCGCTATCGCGGCGATTTCGAGGAACGCCTGAAGGCCGTTGTGACCGAGCTCGAAGCGCACCCCGACGCGGTCCTGTTCATCGACGAGATCCACACCGTGATCGGCGCCGGCGCCACATCCGGCGGCGCCATGGATGCCTCCAACCTGCTGAAGCCTGCGCTTCAGGGCGGCAAGCTGCGCACCATGGGATCGACCACCTACAAGGAATTCCGTCAGCATTTCGAAAAGGACCGTGCCCTGTCGCGCCGGTTCCAGAAGATCGACGTGAACGAACCCACCGTCGAGGATGCAATTGCCATCCTGAAAGGGCTGAAACCCTATTTCGAAGAGCATCACAGCGTGAAATTCACCACCGATGCGGTGAAATCGGCGGTAGAACTGTCGGCGCGCTACATCAACGACCGCAAGCTGCCGGACAAGGCCATCGACGTGATCGATGAAGCCGGCGCCGCGCAGCATCTGGTGCCGGAAAGCAAGCGCCGCAAGACCATCGGCGTCAAGGAGGTCGAGGCGGTCGTCGCCAAGATCGCCCGCATCCCGCCCAAAAGCGTCTCCAAGGACGATGCAGAGGTGCTGAAGGATCTGGAGAAATCGCTCAAACGGGTGGTCTTCGGTCAGGACGATGCCATCGATGCCCTGTCCAGCGCCATCAAACTGGCGCGGGCCGGCCTGCGCGAGCCGGAAAAACCCATCGGCAACTATCTCTTCGCCGGCCCCACCGGGGTGGGCAAGACCGAGGTCGCCAAACAGCTGGCCGATACCCTGGGCGTGGAACTTCTGCGTTTCGACATGTCGGAATATATGGAGAAACACGCGGTCTCGCGTCTGATCGGTGCGCCTCCGGGCTATGTCGGCTTTGATCAGGGCGGTCTTCTGACCGATGGCGTCGACCAGCACCCCCACTGCGTGCTGCTGCTGGACGAGATCGAAAAGGCCCACCCCGATGTCTTCAACATCCTGCTTCAGGTGATGGACAACGGGCAGCTCACCGATCACAACGGTCGCACCGTGAACTTCCGCAACGTGGTCCTGATCATGACCTCCAACGCAGGCGCATCGGATATGGCAAAGGCCGCCATCGGCTTTGGCCGCGACCGCCGCGAGGGCGAGGACACCGCCGCCATCGAGCGCACCTTCACACCCGAATTCCGCAACCGTCTGGATGCGGTGATCTCCTTCGCACCGCTGCCGAAAGAGGTCATCCTGCAGGTGGTCGAGAAATTCGTGCTGCAGCTTGAGGCCCAGCTGATGGACCGCAATGTCACCATCGAGCTGACCCGCAAGGCCGCCGAATGGCTGGCCGACAAGGGCTATGACGACAAGATGGGCGCCCGTCCCCTGGGCCGGGTCATTCAGGAGCACATCAAGAAACCCCTCGCCGAGGAACTGCTCTTTGGCAAGCTCACCAAGGGCGGTCTCGTCAAGGTCGGCATCAAGGATGGCGAGATCGATCTGCGCCTCGAAGGTCCCGGCAAGCCCCGTATCTCGGGTGACAAGCCGCCGCTCTTGACCGCAGACTGATGTATCGCACGCTCCTTGCGCTGTTTTCGTCGCTCGCCGCACCTGTTGCGGCGGGCGATTTCGTTCTCTCCTGGCCCATCGACTGCACCCTCGGCGAGACCTGCCATATCCAGCAATATGTCGATCGCGACCCGGGCCCCGGCGCGCAGGACTTCACGTGCAACGACCTCAGCTATGACGGCCATAAGGGCACCGACATCGCCCTGCCCTATCTCAGCGACATGCATCGTGGCGTGCGCGTGCGCGCAGCGGCGGACGGCGTGGTTGCAGGCACGCGGGATGGTATGGCTGACCAATATGCCAGCAAGGAAGACGCCCCCGAACTGAAGGGGGTCGAATGCGGCAATGGTGTTCTGCTGCGTCATGCGAATGGCTGGGAAACCCAGTATTGCCACATGAAAAAGGGCTCGCTTCGGGTCAAGAAGGGCGACAAGGTTACTGCGGGCACCACCCTGGGCCAGGTCGGCCTGTCAGGGCAGACACAGTTCCCCCACCTGCACCTGTCCGTGCGCAAGGACGGAGAGGTCATCGACCCTTTCCTGCCCGTTTCAAACGCAACCTGCGGCGCCACTGACGCGCCCATGCTGTGGAAACAGCCCGTCGCCTATTCCGCCGCCGGTTTCATTGGCGCAGGCTTCAGCACCGACGTTCCCGATTACGCAGAGGTGAAATCCGGTGCCGCGACCGCAGCTCACGGCGCTGTCACGGCACAGGCTCCTGCCCTGGTATTCTGGATATATGCCTTTGGCGGCCGAGAGGGAGATATCGTTTCCCTGATGATCGAGGGGCCGAATGGCGCCGTGATCGATCAGAAGGTGAACTTGAAGAAGGACCAGGCGCAGTTCTTCCGGGCAGCGGGAAAGCGGCTGCGCGCGCCCTCCTGGCCTGCGGGTCTTTATACCGGCATCGCGCGGCTGATGCGCGACGGAAAGGAGATCGACCGGATCATCCGTCCCGTTCGGTTCTGAGGCAATCCACCCCTGCTCCCTTCGCTCTTAGCGTTCGGTGAACTTCAACTCGATCCGCCGGTTCTGCGAATGCGCCTCGGGGGTATTGGCGGGGTTCACCGGCTGGTATTCGCCAAATCCATTCGCCGCCAGCCGATCCGGCGGAATGCCAAGCGCCTCGATCATGTAGCGCACCACCGACAGGGCACGGCCCTGGCTCAGCTCCCAATTGTCCTTGAACTTGGGGTGTCCCAGCAGCTTGGTACTGTCGGTATGCCCATCAACCCGGATGATCCAGTTGAGTTCTGGCGGGATCGCGGCAGCCACGCTTTGCAGGATCCGCGCCACCTTGGCGATCTCGGCCTTACCCGCTTCGGAGAGTTCGGCGCTGGCCGGTGCAAACAGAACCTCGGAGGCAAAGACGAACCGGTCCCCCTCGATCCGCACCCCGGCCTGGCTGCCCAGCACATCGCGCAGACGGCCAAAGAATTCTGACCGGTAGCGCTCCAGATCCTGCGCCTTGTTCTCCAGATCCTGCGCCCTGTTGGCCAGGGCAGCGGCTTCGGCCTCCAGCCGCTTGCGTTCCTGTTCTTCCAGGATCCGGCGCCTGCGTTCCTCGGAGGCGGCCCGGGCCAGCGCCGCGTTCAGATCCTGACCCAGGTTCTGCAGCTGCACCTGCTGGGCTGCATCCCGTTCCTGATAATCGTCCAGAATGGCCTGCAGGCTGCCCAACTGTTCCCGCAGCGCCGCGATCTGCTGGTTGAGCAGCGCCGCCTCGGCTTGCGCCTTGGTCGACAGTTGCTTCTGTTCTGCCAGGGCCGCACGTGCCTGGGCCAGCAAAGCCGCGCGTTCCTCGGCCAGGGTCAGCTGCTCCTGCGCGCTGGTCTCCGCATCCCTTTGGGCATTGAGCGCGGCCAGCAGACGCTGCTGCAGCAGATCCTTGTCGCTGGCTGCGGCCTGCGCGTTCTCCAAAGCCTCCAGCGCCGCCAGGAGACGTCGTTCGATGGCCGCGCGGTCCTCTTCCGTTGAACTGGTGGCACTGCGGGCCGCCGCAAGATCCGCGCGCGCCTGATCCAGCTGCGCCTCAAGCCCCGCCTGCAGGCTGGCCGCATCGGTTCGCAGCTGGGCCAGATCCGCCTCCAGGGCGCGGCGCGTCTCTTCGGCTGCGGCGCTGATGCGTTCCAGTTGCTCTTCGAGGGCGGCGCGGGCGCTTGCGTGTTCCGCCTGCAGCCGGGCCAGTTCATCCTTGTATTGGGATTGCGTCTGCACCGAGGCCGCCTGCTGACGTGCCAGCTCCGCCTCCAGCTCGTCCCGTGTGCCCGCGGCCTCCTGCCGGGCGGCCTGCAGATCGGCAGTCAACCTGCTGCGGGTGGCATCGGCATCGGCGCGCACCCGGCCGAGTTCCGCCTCAAGCGCACTGACCCGCGCCTCGGCTTCGGACTGGCTGACTTCCAGCTGCGCCAGCACCCGTGTCAGGCGCTCGGCCAGCTCGTCCCGCTCCTGCGACTGAGCGCGGGCGGCCTCCAGCGCCGACAGCGCCTCTTCCAGCTTGGCATCAAGTGCGGCCTTGGCTGCATCGGCTGCCGCCAGTAGGGTCAACGTCTCCTCGGCGTTTTTGCGCTGCGCCTCCAGCGACAGGGTCATAGCGGTCAGCTCCGCATCGGCATCTTCCAGCTTCTTGCGCAAAGCCTCAGCCGCGGCAGCCTCGGCCAGGCGGGCGGTTTCCTCGTCGCTGAGGCGCTCCTTCAGATCCGCCAGCGCATCGGCCTGCGCCGCACCTTCGCTTTCAAGCTGCGCGATCATCGCCTCCAGCGCCTCGCGCCGGGCGGCGGCCAGGCGGGCGGCCTCGACCCCGGCGTCGATCTCATCGCGGGCCTGGGCCAGCGCCAGGTTCAAGGCCTCCTGTTCGCTCAGGAGCCTGCTGCGGCCCTCTTCCAGAGCGGTGCGTTCGGCGGTGAGCCCGGCAATCCGCGCCGCGGCCGCGTCACGATCGGCGATCATCGCGGCCACCTGCGCCTCGAATGCGGTGATCCGGCTTTGCGCCGCCGCCAGATCCGCGGCCTGGGCGTCCCGTTCGGTTGTGAGGGCTGCAATGAGCGTCCGCTGTTCGGTCAGCTGTGCCTGCGCCTGCTGCAAATCGGACTGGGTGGTGTTCAGGGTCGCGTTCAACGCCCCCAAGCGGGCGGTCAGAAGGTTGTTTGACCGCTCTTCCAGCCCCAGCGCATTGGCCAGGGCCTGCACTTCGGCGGACAGCTCATCCAGTTCGCTTTCCTGACCGGTGATGGTTTCGCGCAGGACGAATTGCACGATCATGAAGATCGTCAGCACGAACATCAGCACCAGCAATAGCCCGGTCATCGCATCCACGAAACCCGGCCAGATCGAGGCCTGAAACCGCTGTCCTGTGCGCCGGGACAGGGCCATGGATCAGCCCTCGTCCCCGGAGGGCGGGACGGTGCGATGCGTGCCGCGTGGCGGCGCAAAGGCCTTGACCATCAGGTCGATATCCTTGCGCAGCTCGGCCAGGCTCTCTTGGCGTCCGGCGGAAATCTCTTCAAGGATCCGCAGCATCTGCACATCGATCGAGCGCAGGCGCATCCGGCTTTCGGCATCAAGCCCCACATCGCCATGGGCACGCATGATCTCGGTCAGGGTCTCCTGCCCCACGGCCACCCGTTCCAGGGCGGCACTGAGCGCCTCGGACTGTTCCTGGCGGCGGTTCATGTCGTTGATACTATCGACCAGCTGCGAGAGTTTTTCCTCGACCGCAACCCGCCCCTGGGCGGTGGCGGCGAACATGCCCTGCAGCGCATCCATCTGCTCGGCCATGGTATCGAGCACCTCGGAGACCACGCCGCTGTCACCGTGCCCTTCTTCGCCAGAAGAAAAGCTGACACGGGTAAAGGTCGAGAGCCATTCCTCCAACTCGCGATAGAACCGGTTCTGTCCATGGCCCGCGAACAGCTCCAGCAACCCCACGATCAGCGATCCCGCCAACCCCAGAAGGGAGGACGCAAAGGCCACGCCCATGCCTCCGAGCTGCGCCTCAAGGCCCGTCATCAGGCGGTTGAAGATATCAAGGCTTTCCTCCCCCTCGCGCGGGGCCAGGCTGCGAATGGTGTCGACCACCGCAGGCACGGTGGTGGCAAGACCGTAGAACGTCCCCAGAAGGCCCAGGAAAATCAGCAGGTTGACGATGTACCGCGTGATCTCGCGATCCTCGTCGATCCGCGTCGCCACAGAATCCAGGATCGAGCGGGTGGAGGAGGAGCCAAGCTGCATCCGCGCCCCGCGCGAACGTAGAAGCGAGGCCAGCGGTGCCAGCATCGAGGGCGCGCGCCCTTCGCCCCGGGTGCCACCTGCGGCAAAGCTCTCGATCCAGCGGACCGAGCCGATCAGCTGCACCACCTGCCAGAAACAGGCCAGAACCCCGATGATGAACACCACCAGGATAAAGCCGTTGAGCCACGGGTTTGCCTGAAATACCGGCAGCACCCGCGGCAAGGCCACGAAGGCGCCAAAGCCCGCAAGCCCCAGCGCGATCAACATCAATATGACCTGCCGCACCGGCTGGGAAAACTGGGGCCTGATCTTGCCGTCTGGCTGCGCCATCTTTAGGGGCTCCTGCCGCTTGGTCGTGCTCTTCTCGCGCCTGCAGCCTATAGGGAAAGAGACTGCAAGGCCAAGGCTTTATGCTGTAATCTGGCGCACGCGGGCGGCCAGCCAGTCCAGATCTTCATCATTGAGGCCGATCTCTGCCAGATGGCTGGCGGTATTATAGAGGTATTCGGTGTTCGGGCCGCGCCCGCCCACGGCATGGGCAATGATACGCGCCTGGTCTTCCAGGCTCATCCCGCCGCAATACTGCACATGATCGGGGTCGATCACATAGGTCACCGCGGTGACCAGATCGCCGCTGTGCAATTCCACCTCAAGAGTGCGCTCCAGATAGGCCGATGAGACCAGCTCCCGCTCCCGCAGGTAGGCGAGCGTATCCTGCTCCGCGCCGCGTTCGACCGCCAGAGCCAATCCGGTGCAGCGGGTATTGTCCAGCTGATCCAGAGCCAGGACCAGACCGGGCTTTTCCTCGGTGCCGCGATGGTGGATCGAGCTCATGCAGAAGGAACGCGCATAGCCGTGCAGCGTCGCCACCTCGCGCCGCGCCACGGGAAACCCCGGATTCCACAACAACGACCCATATCCGAACACCCACATGGTCATGGCAACTGGTCCTTTCTGATCCCTGTCTGTAAACAGCAATTCCGCCCGAGACAAAAGAGGCTCTTTGGCATGCGAATGGCGAAATACCTGCTGACCGCAGGGCTGATCTGGACCCTCTACTGGGCGGTGGGCGCCTGGGGCTTGCGGCATGACATCAGCGCCTGGTTTTCAGAGCAGGCCCGACAGGGATGGCTGGCAGAATATGGCGGGATGGATAGCTTCGGCTTCCCGCTGGATCATGGCGCGCGGGTGTTGACCCCGGTGCTTGCAGATCCGGGAACCGGCATTGCCTGGAGCGGCGCCTGGATCCACCTGCAACGCCCCGCACTCGTTCCGGGGACAGTGGCGATCACCTTCCCGCCCGGCTCGCAACGCCTGTCTCGCTTCGACAAGACACTCTCGCTGCAGGCCAGTGACATGACCGTCAATCTTGACCTCGCCCCAGGGGCCGCACTGTCGGTCACGGGCCTGACCTTGCAGTCCGGGCCATGGCACCTGTCCGACACCGATCAGGGCGGCGTGACGGGACACTCCCTGATCCTGAAGCTGCTGGAGGGCGATGTCGCCAGACGCTACCACGTCACAGGGACGGCATCGGCGCTGCAATTGCAAGGGCGAGCAGGGCGGTCGTTGACGACACCCGAATCCACAGAGAACAGGCCAATCGACCTTGTGTTGGAGGCCGATGTTCTCTTTGACGCCGCATGGGACCGGCGCGCAATCGAGCTGCGTCGCCCGCAACCACGCCAGATAGAGTTGACGCTGGCCCAGGTCCGATGGGGCGCGGCAGCGTTTGACGCCACGGGGACAATCGAGCTGGATGAGAGCGGCCTCCCAAGCGGCCAAGTGGCGCTCACGGCACGGAACTGGTCCGAACTGCTGCGGCTGGCCGAGCAGGCGGGACTGCTACCGCCAAGCAGCAAAGCCATGAGCGAACGCATCCTCGGCCTGTTGGCTGACATCAACGGAGAGGGTCAGGATCTGCGGGCAACCCTTTCGATGACGCGCGGGCAGATGTATCTCGGGCCCCTGCCGCTGGGACAGGCACCTCGTATCCTTCTTCCATGACCATTAGGGCGCGCTGGCTGGAGATGCTTCAAAGGCTCCCGCCCGGCTCGGGGACAGTCAAAGACTACCCCTCGCCCGTTGGGCCGAGCGCCGCGCGGATGCGCGGCGCAGCAGCCCGCATCGCGGGCTGCCCGGCCCAACACTGGATATCGTCACAGCCAAAAGGCTGGGGCGCTTTCAGTGGCGGGAGCCCCACCGTCGATCCGCCGCCCCCCTTAGATTCAGGACCCATCCACACGGCACCACCGACGTGACGCAACTGCGGTTTGGGCATGAGATAGGCCAAAAAATAGAATTACAAAGCAACGACTTGAGAAAAAACAGACCCGGCGTGACAGCTCTAGACGCTCTGAAAAACCCAGATGCTAGCGGCAATAGGCCCCGCCGCGGTGACGCGCCACATCGAGATGGAAGTGATCCTTGTGATACCGGTCCGCCTCTGGCCCCAAGACAGTGCCGAAAGGTCCGCAGGCGGCTTTCCAGATCTTGCTCAGCTTTTTCTTCGTCTTGCGGCTTTGCCAGCCCTTCAGCACGGTCACGGTCTGCCCGTCCTCAAGCGTGAACCCCGAGATATCGATCGCCCGTGCCTTGCCGTGTTCCGAGATCCGCGCCCCGGGGCGGTTGTTGCGGGTCCGGCAGGCATAATGGGCCGCCACCCTCAGCGATACCACCTTGTTGCGGCGACCGAAGGCCTTTTCCACGTCGCGGCTGACCCAGCGATTGAGAGCCTTGGCCAGATCACAATGCATCACCGAAGGCGTGCTGAGACGCACACCAGAGATCGAGCGCACACGAACCGCAGACTGCGTGCCGCATCCCGGCAAGGTGCCGGAAACGGCTCCGACCGGTTCTCCCTGAATGTCGATATCGCCGCAGACCGAGCCTTTGCGCAGCTTGCGCCGCTTGAACAGAGCCTGCTCGATCACCGCATCTGGACGCAGCAGCGGGCGCAGCGATTGGCCCAGAGCCGAGGGCTGCAACGCAGCCTCCCCCATCGTGGCCAGGGCAAGCCTCTGATCCGACAGCGGGCGCCCCTGCGGGCGAAGCGGCTCTGGGTCAAGCGTCGCAACACCCTGCTCCGCAACCGGGCGCAAGGAAGGCCGCAGCGAGGTTTCCGGCGCAAGGGCGGCTACCGAGCTGGCAGCCAAGAGGCCGAAAAGGGCTGCCAGCCGCGCGATCATGGTTTCTTGGCCCGGCCGAAATCCGGCGCATCCGTATCCTGGCCCGCCTGGATGATGCCGCGACGAATAGCGCGGGTGCGGGTGAAATACTGGTGCAGATGCTCACCATCACCGGTGCGGATCGCCCGTTGAAGCGCAAAAAGCTCCTCGGTGAACCGGCCCAGGATCTCCAGCGTCGCGTCCTTGTTGGTCAGGAAGACATCGCGCCACATGGTGGGGTCCGAGGCCGCGATACGGGTGAAATCGCGGAAACCGGCAGCCGAATACTTGATCACCTCGCTGTCGGTCACTCGGCGCAGATCATCCGCAACACCCACCATCGTATAGGCGATAAGGTGCGGCGCATGGCTGGTGACGGCCAGAACCAGATCGTGGTGATCGGCGTCCATTTCATCCACATTGGCGCCCATGCCCTCCCACAGCGCCCGCAGACGTGCAACGGCATCGGGATCCGTGCCTTCCACCGGCACCAACAGGCTCCAGCGGTTGTCAAACAGTTCGGCAAAGCCCGCCTCGGGGCCGGAATGCTCGGTCCCGGCCAGGGGGTGGGCCGGGACGAAATGCACGCCTTCGGGGATATGGGGTGACACCGCCTCGATCACATGGCGCTTGACAGACCCCACGTCCGAAACCGTGGCACCGGGCATCAGCGCGGCGGAGATCTCTTCCATCACGGCACCCATGGCGCCCACCGGCACGCAAAGCACCACGAGGTCGGCGCCCTCGACCGCCTCGACGGCACTGTCACAGACGCGGTCACACAGCCCGATCCGGCGCGCGGTCTCGCGGGTTTCGGAACTGCGGGCATATCCGGTGACCTCACCGGCCAGCCCGGCGCGTTTCATCGCCCAGAACATCGACGAGGCAATCAGGCCCAGACCGATCAGCGCAACGCGGTTGTAGACGGGCATGCTCATGCTGCACCCTCCCCGGCCTTAAAGGCCTTGACGGCGGCGGCCACGGCGCGGCAGGCGGCCTCGTCCCCGATGGTGATGCGCAGGGCATTGGGCAGGTTGTAGCCCGCCACCCGACGCACGATCAGGCCTCGCGCCTTGAGGTAATCATCACAGGCTTCCGCCTCTGCCTGGCTGGCGAAACGGGCCAGGATGAAATTGGTGCAGGAGGTATCGGACGGCACCCCCAGTTCCGCCAGCGCATCGGCCAGCCAGCCGCGCCATTTCGCGTTCTCGGCCCGGCAATGGGCGACATAATCGCTATCGCGCACCGAGGCCTCCGCCCCCGCCAGCGCGGTGGAGGACACGTTGAAGGGGCCGCGCAGCCGGTTCAGCACGTCGATGATCTCCTGCGGGCCATAGCCCCAGCCGATGCGCGCCCCACCCAGCCCGTAGATCTTGGAGAAGGTGCGGGTCATGAAGACATTTTTTCGCTCTGCTACCAGCTCGGCGCCTGCATCGAACCCTTCGACATATTCGGCATAGGCGCCATCCAGCACCAAAAGCGCCCCGTCCGGGATGCCATCGGCAAGGCGCGCCACTTCGGCGGCGCCGATCATGGTGCCCGTGGGATTGTTGGGATTGGCGATAAAGACCAGCTTGGTGCGATCCGTGCAGCCCGCCAGCAGCGCATCCACATCGGTGACGCGTTCGCGCTCGCGCACCTCCACCGGCGTTGCCCCCGCTGCCTGGGCGCTGATGCGGTACATGGCAAAGCCGTGTTCGGTATAAAGCACCTCGTCCCCCGGCCCCACATAGGCCTGGCAGAGGAAGGCAATGATCTCGTCACTGCCTGCGCCGCAGATGATCTGCGCAGGATTGAGCCCGTGAACCTCTCCGATCGCAGCGCGCAGTTCGGCATGATCCGAACTGGGATAGCGATGCATCTTGGCCGCGGCCTCGCGCATTGCCTCGATGGCGCGCGGGCTGGGGCCGAACGGGTTCTCATTGGAGGAGAGCTTGATCGTATTGCTCACCCCCTCCACATGGGCAGCCCCGCCCTGATAGAGAGCGATGTCCATGATACCGGGCTGCGGTGTGATCTGGGTCATATGACGGACTCCTTGGTTCCGCCCCGTTCTTAACCCTGTGCGCCGCAATCGAAAAGCCGCAAGATGCATTGTTACGCATCTCGAGCACCTTGCCATCCACAGTTCACAGCCACCTCAATCCGTGCAGGCTCACGGTCGTTCGGCTGCCTTGTCTCCGCTCTGGTTACACGAAATCGAAGACGTCACCCGTAAAATCTGACACCTCAGCGTCGAGAACGGTAATCGTAGTATTCGCAAAACCAATCTCAACGTTGTTGCCAATTTGCTGAATATCAAGCTGACCAAAACGACTTGCACCATTGTAGATCAGAATATGCTCTCGGGCCGCATCAAAATCGGTGATCGTGTCGTGCCCATCCCGGCGATAGAACGCGAATTCATCCACCCCGCCCCCACCAGAGAGGATGTCATTTCCCCTGCCTCCGAAAAGGGTATCGCGACCTGCTTGCCCAAGGATCCTGTCACCGCCGCCCTGACCATAGAGAAGGTCCTCCTCGCCGCCACCCTTGAGGGTATCACGTCCTCCGCCACCGCTGACCCGATCACGAGCCGTGCCTCCATCCATATCGTCATGCCCGCTGCCACCGAATAGAGCGTCATTGCCGGCCTGCCCCAGTAGGCGATCATTTCCGGAATTACCAACAAGAGTGTCTGCACCAGAGCCGCCCAGCACCACGTCATCGCCCCCATCGCCGATCAGACTATCGTTCCCTCCCAGTCCGCGCAGGACATCCGATCCGCCATAGCCGCGCATATAGTCCGAGCCGGACGACATTGTAATCGAGTCGCTCCCCGACAGGGCCCTGGCGATCAGTGCAAAATCATCCGCTCTAGAAGACGTCGATGCAGCGCTGAAGATCTGGATGGCACTGACGGATATGTCTTCGACCGTATAGGCATAGTGAAACGTCGAACCGATGTAATAGCCTTCAAGAAATCCGGTCACCGTTCCGCCCGTGGGAAAAGAATAGTCCGCTGCCCAAGTTACTCCGTGACCGCCAAAGACCATGTAGGAATAACCGTAATAGTAATACTCGATTTCCAGAACATCTTCGTAGGCCACCCCATTAAAAACTCCATACACATTATTTTCAAAATAGAAGTCTGTCTGGTTGGTGATCAGATAGTTGAGATTTAAATTATTCAAATTGAACGAATCATATGCGGTGATAGTAGCCATCTTTCCCCCCAAGGTCAGAGATACCAGCAATGTGTGTTATTCCATATGACAACAACTTGGGGTTCTGACGCAAGAAATTGGCTTTGCCATCATTCTGATCTTGATGTTATTTCATGGTTCTTCTTTTCTAGGGTCAGGATTCATAACCAGTAGATAACGACGGCTGCGAGCGCGATGGCCGAGAGGAAGACCTTGGGACACC
>NZ_JARCJL010000017.1:0-99140 GCF_028890025.1 Phaeobacter sp. PT47_59 | reverse complement strand
ATAGGTGTCCCAAGGTCTTCCTCTCGGCCATCGCGCTCGCAGCCGTCGTTATCTACTGGTTATGAATCCTGACCCTAGAAGAAGACACTTAGTTTTGCTTGCTATCTCAGGTTGGGTGGTGTCAGCTATGGTTGCTCACACCCTTCAAAGGGCGGAGGGCCAACACTATGTCACCTCTGCAGGTTTTCTCTCACGATTTATTTAGACAAAGCGAATGAAAATCCCTTCAAGTTTGGAATACTGGTGGCGTACCGCACAAATCGAACCAAAACGACTTGCAGGCCAAGACACCGCCGTAGTGTTTGTTCACGGCCTCAGAAGCCACAGTGACCAAGCTTTTCGGCTGGAAAATGGAAGCGAATTATTTTTTTGGGACTTGCTGAAAGATGATTTTCCACTTTCCAATGCAAGCTTCTTTACGTTCAACTACGGCAGGATCGAAATCTTCCATTTTACCGAAGGTAGAAGTCTTGAGCAAACGTTGGCAAATCTATGCCAGCAGCTTCACGGAGCAATTTCAACATTTAGAAATGTAATTATTGTTGGTCATAGCCAAGGTGGTTTGGTGGCAAAAATGTATGCCTGCATGTACGGAGGGCATATCTCTTCTGAGCAATCTGTTCTTGTGATTACAATGCACACTCCTCACCGGAACAGAAGCATGATGGTTATGCGGCACACCAAAAATAAGCAATGGCTCCGCGATGACCGTTTCTTCGTTCCGCATCTCTTTTGCGCCAGCTATGCGGACAATATAGTCAAACCAGACAACGCCATCGATAGCGCTCTTGATGTAGCTTTCACTACCCATGACGACTCGTTTCGCTCGCTCGGACACAGCCACCTAAACAAGGCCCCAACCGCTGACCTCATTCAAAGAATACGGAGGAAGACTGCGGAGTTTTTGAGTTCGGGATACTCTCATCCTGGAATCGATATTAATTCATTTCCAAAAACCAACTACCCCATCACAATAATTAGATTTTCCCGATCCAAGAGAAAGATCGAGACGTTGCTGTCTGACGAACAGATTCAACCCACGCTACCCGGCCTAGAGACACAAAATGTCTATAGCTATGCAATGCGGTGCCCTGTTCACGTTGCAAAGCGGTTCGAGTTAATGAACAGCTCCGGCACGGAAAGAGTTGAGGTTTTGGATCTTGACAACTACTTGTCTTCAGGAATTTTCGACACCGTGGATTGGGTCTGCCAAGAAGCGGACGCGTCGTATAGCGAGATACTGTTTGACCCAATTGACTTCAAGAAAGACGTCATAGTCAAGAATAAAGATTTCTTTGATCTATTTGCCGCCGAACTCAAGGAAAGCGGACAAACCCTAAGGGAGCAAATCATTAATAATAGCCTCCATTTAACAATGGAAATTTTTCAACAATCGCTTGGAAAATACTGGCAAGAGATTGTCGGGGACATCTACAATTCCATTCAGGACAGCAGGAAGCCAAAAATTATCACCTTTAAGAGAGTATTGGAGGTATCCACGAGAGTTTGCTTCAATAAAAAGCGGTTCAGGAAACAGAAGTACCTTTATCAAGTTTTCAAAAGAGAGTTTTGGAATGTTGGATGGGCCGTGGAGTTGGCTTCTGTTGATAGTATGATCGCACACCTATTTCGTACTGACGGTGAAATATACCGCCTCGATCGCGACATAGAAAACATCTTCTATAGACTGCCGCTTGGAAGGACAAAATAGTCGATGGACATACCCTGCAATGCTAATAAATTTGACACAAGGCTTGGGTTGCGAACTCAGTTGTAATTGGGTGTTCTTTCGTCTCACTCGGACCACTCTTGGTCAGAACCCGAGACCACCATGCTCGGAGATACTTTTCTTACACCGTTAGCGTAGCTTGCCATTTTGCCACCTTAGGAAATGGAGCTTTCGGATGCCCAGCAGGTGGCTAGGTCAACAAGCAGCCCCTTCAACATGCGGTCAAAGGAGCTTTTCCCAATACTGGAATAGAAATCAAGTGCTTGGGGTTTGAACCTACGAGCCAAGCACAGAATAGGACACAGTGAAGCGATCAGGCCCCTTCAAAATAGGGCGTGGCTGCGATCCATTCGACCAACTGAGTGCGGGTTTCGTCGTCAAGGTCCTTGCGTCTTTCGACTGCCCCGATTGCTTCGTCTCTCACCTTGGAGGATTGCCAGGGAACGGGATCGCGGTTGGCCTTCATCTCCGCAAGAAGCCCATCGTCGGGGTCATGCAAATAGCCCAAGCAAATGCGCATGGTCTCACCGCCGTCGGCAAATGCCACGGTGGCAACGCCGCCAGGTCGCACCAGGTTTATCTGGTTAATCGGATCAGTCATCAGATGTTTCCCCGGTCTCCTGTGGCGCTCTCTGGACGACTTCGGCGTCGATCGTGTCGTGTCGCTTACCCGAGACCGTTTCGGTCACCACGGGCCTCCGTACAGCCCCTTCCGGCTGAACCAGCTTGGGCTTTGCAGGCAAGGAGGTTTGAACGCTCGTGGAATTGTTGATTTGGACATTGGTCTGGGCGGGTCCATCCACAGAACTCATCCTCAGCGATAGGAGCTTGTTCAGGACACGGGGATCGACGCTGGCCGTCTCGAAGCGATAAACCGGCTCGAAGTCGTCATCCAACTCGGGTTCGCCCGTCTCGGGATCGAAGCACTGAACCCATTTGCCGGTCCCCATCTCCAAGGCCGTCTGAACCACCCGCATGGTCAATTCTTCCTCGAAAGCTGCCAGGGCCTCGTCCCAAGCCTCCGCAAAGTCTGGATGCTTTGCACGCCGGTCATAGAAGGTCCGCCGGGTCAGGCCAGTCATGTTGGCCGCATAGGTGATGTGGCCGAACTGACGGAGATAGAGTAGAAACTCGTCGCCCTTCTCGCCGTAGATCGGGCGGGTGATAGCTGCAATCTTGGAAGGCATCCGCGGGTCACTGGCCGGTTTGATCCGGTTCATCCTCATCAAGCTCATTTGGGTGCCTATTCTGTCTTCATCACTGTGCTTGGCTGAGGAAGGTGCCGATTAAGCCCTTGAAGTCATTCACGCCCCAGACGCCAGAACGCCCAATTCAGTATCAATGGGGCGGCCTATCTGTGCGGGCTGATGACTTCGGGTTTTTCACGGACAGCATCCTCGTTGCCGTTCGAGGTCAGAATGTCGTGTTCCGTTGGAGCCGTATGCCAGCGATTTACAAGGGAGTGTGCCGGCTCACAACGTTGTGCAGTCCCGGTCCTCCAAGCTGGAAGATTTCTACGTCAACAAGGCATTTTCGGAGCTTTCTGTAACGTGTTGTTTTTATTGCCTTGTTGACGACGTTGATCTTCGTTGACCGTTTTCGCTATATATATCCGGATTGCACGCTGCCCCTGTGTCCTGGCCCGTGCCCTTTGCCTAATCGGCTTATTCTACCAAGATATATTGCTTTAAGATCAACATGATCAACATCGTCAACAAGCGTTCCGAAACAAGGCCTTAGAAGCGACACCTCAGGTCAACAAAGATCAACGACCGTCAACACCGTGACCGAATTGATGCGTTCCGATTTCCAGAACGTCACTCATCGGCTCGGACATACCCTGCCGAAACACGGCCACCCAACCTGACGCCCCGTCTGTGCTTCCAGCCAAGGGTTTCCATAGACCGCCTCAAACGCTGCGCATGGCCCTTGTTCTGCCGGTCGCTTTCCAAGCCGAGATAGCTGAGCAGGTCCTGGGTATGCACCTTGTCGGCGGGGGGAGGCTCACGCAACGGTGAGGCAACCCGCTTCCCATCGATCATTTCTTCGGCATAATCACCCGTGCCAGTCTCAAAGGCCTGCCGTTCCGTTTGCCGATAGCTGAGCATAACGGCCAGCTTATCAACCCAAGGATCATCAACCGTTTCGTCTGCCTGGCGTTCTGCGGCCATCGACCACAAAGGCTCAGGCAATACGTGATCGATGCCCGATTTGAACAACGCATCAGCTTCGGCCCAGAGTTGGTCCCGATGCTCGGCAATCCAATCCAGATCAACCCTGGACCCAGAGGCCATTTCCAACGGCCAGAAACGCCGTGCACCCGTTGGGTCGCTCAGGTATCCGCCTTCGTTCACAGTGCCCGCAAATACCACACGGCGTTGATGATCTTCGGTGTTGCGACCATAGGGCGTCCGATACCTGTCCGTAGCTCGGGACATAAACGCTTTGAGAACGTCCATGTCGCTTGCCCGAAGACCAGCCAATTCGGCAAACTCATGAACCCAGACACCTTCAAGGTTCATTGCCGCATCTTTGTTCCTCAGATCACCAAGCTCTGCGTCACTGAACCAATCCGGGGAAAACAGGTCCCGAATGCCTGTAGATTTCAAAGAGCCCTGAGGCCCCTTGATAACTGGCATCGTGTCCAGCTTGCAGCCGGGTTGCCTTTGACGAGCCACGGCCCCGACCATAAAGCATTGTGAGACGGCCTCGGTGTAATCGTCTCGGCCACATTGAAAGGCGACTGTGAAAAGGTCCTTTACCCGGCTTGTCCCATCCCAAGTCAAGCTATCCAGATAGTCCAGGATCGGGTTGAACTTGTAGAAATAGGCAACCGTTGTGATTGCGTCCTGCACGTTTTCCTTCGACGGCTGGTAGTCCTTACGCTGGTGCTGTTCCATCAAGAACGTGCGGGCCAACAGGAGCAACTTGTCAGTCAGCACACGGCCATAGCCTTCACCCCAGGGCAATTCACCCATTAGAACAACCCGCTGCTTGAGTTCGTCAAACCTTGGATCGAGCTTGGAGCCGGTAATTGCCTTTAGGGCATTCTTGGGTGTGTCTGGGGCTACGCCGGTCTTCTTGTTGACGATCAAACCACCTTCATGCACGGGCTTCCTCTTAGGCGTGGTTATTGCCCCTGCTGGCACTCCGGTTTGGTCCAGGTCGTCGTCAAAATCATCGGCTGCCGGTGTTCTCGGAATGGCATCCTCGGCCCCAGCGTCTCTCAGAAGTTTATGCAGGGTGCGGAAGGTTATACGATTTCCGTCATTGTCGGCGTGAAGGCTGTCCCATCGGATGCCGATCAGGGTCCCGTGATCTGCATATGCGGGGTCCTGTGTGCACCAATCCACAAACTCCTGACGGCCATCCCCTGCCGTTGCATGGTGGCAAGCCTGCATCAAAGTGAGCCAATCGTCGTGGTCTGCAAAGTCGGCGGGGTCCAGATGTTCAAGCATCTGAGCCAGTTCTTCCTGATCGTGCTCGCCCCCGCCAGTTGCCACGCTGCCTGATGGTCTTCGGATCAGATCGACAAGGGTCTCAGGTGCGGCCTCAGCACCGAATGCATCAAGCTCAGGCGTGCCAGCCTTCCAGGTGTAGGTTTTCAGGGTGTCGGGATGGATTGATCCAGGAGCAACCACCTGACGGCCAACCGTTTTGAACTCAATGCCGGGAAACTGATCGTTCAGGCTATCTCTGGTGGAAACATCCTCGGGCTTGGTCATGTAAATATGAAGGCCACCCGAGCCGGTTTCAACGGTCGAATAAAGGTCCGGGTCCATGCCAGTCCAAAGAACCAGTTCGACAAACGGGTTGATCGGGGACGCCAAAGTTTGGCCGTCAGGAAACGCCCGTGGGTCCACATCCAAGACCAATTCAAAGGGCCGCAAACGAACGCCGACGTTGTTGCCTGCCTCCATGTGCTTGATTTGGTCTTGAGATTTATAGGGGCGCTTCATCCAATTGCGGTCGATCGGAGATTTACCCCGTTTGCGTTTCTTGCCTTTGACCTCATCTTCGGCCGAGAACTTATGCAAAGGGAGAAGCTGGTATCCACTGGCCAGCAAGGGCGTCAATTGTGACGCATCGGTATGAACACCCATTTCAAGCCCCCGCACGTTTGGCGTTGTAGGCCTCGATCACAGAACGCTCATAGAAAACGGCTGTCCCAATCTTTACGTAGTCAGGACCAGCATTCTTGTATTTGGTGTTGTTGCGGCGATTGCGAAAGGCCATCAACGTGGTTGCCGGATGCCCGGTCAAGGCTGCGGCTTCCTTTGTCGTCAGAAGGTCTTTCAATGGTGTGCCAGAAGGCTTGGTGGCGTTATCTTCATTCTCAGGCATGGCAGGCCTCCTATATGCTAAAGTATCGACCGGATTGTCCTGCTAGGCGGCTGTGGCAATCCGGTCTATCGATCAGAACAATACCGTGCCCAAATTCCCCCGCATACCAACACTTGACCCGCACGCAACGAACGCTGGCGTAGGGAAATCTTTAACCTCGCCTTCGAAGTTGACCGTTAGTCTTAGGTCAAATGCTGGTGGAATTGCCTTGCCAGTTCCGCCTCATGGACACGCCACCTGTTCGGCTCACGTCTTGCGGCTTCGTCCCGCAAATACCCATTTTCCCAGAAATTCACGTTGTCCGCATTCGAGTTAATCGCATCCAAAGCGGTTCCGAATTGAACAGTGATTTTGCCCTGCTGATCTTGCGCCCAATCAATCGGGAAAAGACCCAAAAACTCGGCAAGCAATCGAAGACAGGCATCGTCAAAGCCGTTGAAGCCCGCAGCCCAACTGGCCTCGATCACCTGCTCAACCGGATCAGTGCTGTCCAATTCAGCCTCTTGCAGGAGCATCTTGGCCATCTCGTACCGGTCTTCTTCGTCGGAATAGTCCGGCATCGGGTCTCGGTGCTGTGTGACTGTAATCGTTCGCATCACGCTGCCCCTGACATCATAAAGGCGTCCAGGTCGTCACGGTGATAACGAACAATCCGGCCAACGGTTCGGTAAGACGGACCAGTGCCCTTGCTACGCCAGTTGTGCATGGTGCCAGGTGAGACCGAAAGGTATTTGGCAGCGACCTCGGTTGTCATCCAAGGGGTGTCAGTTTGTGGATTGCTCATGCTGATAACTCCAATATCCAAGTGCGTCCAAATGGACAGCGATGAAATCAGGTTATCAGCTTGCAAGGTCTCGATATGCCAACGTGTTAAGGCATCGTACCATCATTCACGCAACACCGGCCTTGGCCAAGACCATATCCTCTAAGGCTTGAGCATGGGGCCGAAGGGCTTCAACCAAATGCGTCTGGTGCACATACCCGCCAGAGGCCCCTGGAAGCCGTTGACCCAACAGAAGCGCCCCTTCTGCATATGGCACGCCCGCAGCAATCATCATCGTTCTGGCGTGGTGACGAAGTGCGTGTGGAGACGGAACACCAGCCCGCTTCGGCTCAGCAACGTGACCGGTGGCTGCTCCTGGTGAAGGCCAAAGCCAAGGCGAGTTTAGAGGCTCGTCATCCTTCATTCTGGCCCTCAAGGTTTCGGTCAACCAGCGACCTGTTGGGAAGGACCAAGCCCCACCGGTTTTCATGTGGGTGAAGGTCAGAACGCCAGCGTCAGCATCGAAGTCGGCACATTTCACACCAAGCAGGGAAGTTCTCCGTGCACCCGTCAGAAGAAACGTCCGTTGCAGGTCACGCATCAAGGGAGACATAGCTTCGGTCGTGGACCAGAAATCTGCCAAGTCCAGTTCCCCGACTTCCCGTTTCGGGGTTGCAGGGACACGAAGGGCATCAACCGGGTTTGCCCCAATCGTTTCGTCATGGCGACGAGCCGTATTCACAAGAGCTCGAACAGTGCGCATGACCGAACCACCCGTGGTCTTGCCGTGACGCTTTGTGAGCTGGTCCAAAAGCTCTCGGCAGTCCTGACGCGTAATGTCAGCCACGGCACGACGCCGAAGACGCCCGAGGTAGTTGTCCATATGGTACTGGTAATTCCTGACCGTGGCGTCGGACAGCTCACGCTCCTTCAGATGCTCTTTCAGGGCTTGTTCCAACGTGATGCCGGTGGACTCCGGCCCCGCCGTAGGATCAACGCCAGACTGGATTGTGGCCATGAGTTTTCGGGCCTCATTTCTGGCCTCGGCCAGTCGGATATGGTCAGCGCGTCCGATCTTGACCCTCACGGTTCGAACGTGACGCTTTTCTCTGCGGACGTCGCTTTGCACGGCAAAGGTCTTGCAGGTCTTATGGCAGATGCACATCAGCCCTTTCACATCGGTATCCCGATGGATGCCCGAGCCAAGTGGGAGGTCCCTGATACGGGCCTCGGTGAATTTGAATATGGTCATGAAAAGTACAGTCCCGAGTACAGTGTTTGAGATTGATCCAGGTGGGCCTGGATGGTGCTACCGGGATGATATTGCTATGTTTTCAAGGGGTCGTACGCCCCGAATGAGCCCAAATGGACCATGATTTGCTCGCAATCTCAGACTGTTAATCAATTGGTCGTAGGTTCGATCCCTACCGCCGGAGCCATAGAATTCAAGGGCTTAGCGCTAACCCGCTAGGCCCGTTTTCTTTTTCGAGCACAGACATTGCTGCGGAACTGACTGCCTGACCCTGATTTCTCGGATCTCGGAGACCACTGAGGCATCAGTTCACAGCCCGGACGAAACGCGATTTGGGCAGCAACCGCCCCTCGTTCGCAGGCAGGCATGCCGGATTGACAGCCGTGCCGTCGGATCAAAGCAGACGACGCCAGACAACGGCGTGGCGATCGGGTCTTTGCCAGAATGCCCGCTGCGCGCGCCTTGCGAGGGGGGATGCCTTCCTGGGAGTCCTTGCTTCTAGAGTTCGAAATCGTCCAGGCCGTCCAGGGCGGATTTGAGTGCCGCGCTCCAGGCGGTTCGGATTTTCTGGAAGAATGGATCATCTTCCTCGATACGTCCCTTGTGACCCTCTCTGAAACTGTCCTTTTCGTAGAGGTGGAAGTCGAAGGGCGCGCCGACGGTGAGATTGGCCTTCAATGTGCTGTCGAAACTGACCAGCAGCAGTTTCATCGCCTCTTCGAATTTCAATGTCCGATCATAGGCGCGCACCAGTATGGGGCGGCCGTATTTCATCTCGCCGATCTGGAAAAAAGCGGTGTCCTCTCCCGCTTCGATGAAGTTTCCTTCGGGGTAGATCAGAAACAGGCGCGGCGGTCCGCCTGCGATCTGGCCGCCCAGAATGATGGTGGCGTTGAAGGTGCTGTCGGCCCGCTGGCCTTCCTCGCCCTGCCGCGCGATCACCTCGCGCAGGGTGTCGGCCACCAGGCGTGCGGCCTGAAACATCGAGGGCACTTCCAGAAGCGTGGGCACACGTTCATCCGGGGCCTTGGTGCGTTCATCCAGCAGGCTCACCACGGATTGCGTTGTGGCCAGGTTTCCCGCGGTCATGATGGTCAGCACCCGGTCGCCAGGGGCCTCCCAGGTGGTCATCTTGCCAAAGGTCGAAATGTTGTCCAGCCCGGCATTGGTGCGGGTGTCCGACATGAAGGCGATGCCTTGATCCAGCATCATGCCAACGCAATAGGTCATGGGAGTCCTTTACTGCTGTGCTACTTCGATCTGAACGTCGAGTGCTTCACCAGCGCCGCCGATCCGAGTGCCAGTTACCGGAGCCGCCCCCTCGTAGTCCAGTCCCGTCGCAACCCGCACATAGCGCGTATCCGGCGAAATACCGTTGGCCGGGTCAAACCCGACCCAGCCCAGACCGACCACATGAACCTCGGCCCAGGCATGCATGGCGTCCTGCTCTACCCGGTCATCAAGCATGAGATAGCCCGAAACATATCGCGCCGGAAAACCCATGTGCCGCGCGGCCGAAAGGAACACATGGGAATGGTCCTGGCAGACACCGGCGCCATGGCTCAGCGCCTCTTCGGCGGTCCAATCAGGATGCGAGGCTCCGACCTCGTAGCGCAGCCCCTCATGCACGGCAGACATCAGGCCGTGCAGCCGGTCGAGATCCTGATCGCCTTTGATGTCGCGCACCAATGCCTTCACCTGAGGCCCCGCCTGGGTGCGCGGGGTCTGACGGCTATAAAGCCAAAGCGGCGACGGGCCCGGATGGCGCCCGACGACACCGTGATTTTCCTTTAGCTCCACCTCGCCTTCGCTGGTCACCACCAGTTCGGTGGAGTCCCGGTCGAAGCTGATCAGTTCAACCGTGTTGTGGTGGTGGTCTTCAAATTGCAGCTCCTTCTTGCCGCCCTCGATATGGGTCACCCAGTTCAGCACCCATTGCTGATGCCCGGTCTTGGGGGTCTTGCGCAGCTGCTGGAGCCCCCAGGAGACCGGGTTGTCAAATACGTAGCGGGTGGAATGACGGATCTTAAGGCGCATGGCTTACTCGTAGAACCGGAAATCTTGTTCGATCTGCCGACCGAGATCCGCCAGCAGAGTGAGCATCTTCTGGATGAACTCATGCAGACCATAGTCGAACACCGCATCGATATCGTGGGACAGGTAGGTGCTTTCAAGATGCGCGACCTTGGCAAGTGACGGGGGGCGCTGACCATATTCAGAGGCCAGGTAACCCAGGTTTGCGCGCAGCTTGCGGGTGCAGAAACTCAGGCTACGGGGCATCCGCCGGTCCAGGATCAGGAATTGGGCAATGTCGCGCGGGTCCGAGACCGAGCTGTATTCCATGCGAAACCCGCCGCGCCCGGACACAGCGGAGAGGATCGTCTCCCATTGCACGTTGTCCACGGCCGAGCCGACAGCAGAGATCGAAGGCAAGAGCACATAGTATTTCACGTCAAGAATGCGGGCGGTGTTGTCGGCCCGTTCCAGAAACGTCCCGATGCGCGCAAAGTCGTAGATGTCGTTGCGCAGCATGGTGCCATGGGTCGCGCCGCGCACCAGCGCCGTGCCCTGCCGGATCGCGCCTAGGGTGGCGGGCAGATCCCTCTCGCTCACCTTGCGCTGGGTCAGGTCTTGTGCCCGCATGTACGCGCCATTGAGGGCTTCCCAGACTTCCTCGGTCAATGCGGTGCGCACCATGCGGGCGTTCTGGCGCGCCGCGGCAATGTCGGACATGACCGAGGATGGATTGTCCTTGTCCCGCAGCATCCAATCGATGGCCGCATCCTTGGTGAGGGTCTCATAGGCCGCGTCAAACCCCTCGGCGACGCCGGCGGTCTTGAGGATCGACCGCCATTCCTCATCCGAGGCCCCCAGCCGCGTCAGCGCGATCCGCTGCCCGGTCTCGATCAGGCGGGCGGCATTCTCGGCCCGCTCCAGGTAGCGAAACATCCAGTACAGCCCGTTTGCGGTCTTGCCCAGCATCACGCCTCCAGTACCCAGGTGTCCTTGGTGCCGCCGCCTTGCGAGGAGTTGACCACCAAAGAGCCCTTCTTGAGCGCGACCCGCGTCAATCCGCCCGGCGTGATCTCGATCCCCTGGGGGCTGACCAGCACAAAGGGGCGCAGATCCACATGCCGTGGCGCAAGGCCGGAGCGGGCAAAGATCGGAACCGTGGACAGGCTGAGCGTCGGTTGTGCAATGTAATTGCTCGGACGCGCCTTCAGCTTGCGACGGAAGGTGGCAATGTCGCGCTTTGTGGCCGTCGGACCGATAAGCATGCCGTAGCCGCCCGATCCATGAACCTCTTTCACCACCAGGTCCTCGAGATTGTCGAGCACATAGGCCAGGCTCTCGGGCTCGGCGCAGCGCCAGGTGGGCACGTTTTCCAGCAGCGGGCGCTCCCCGGTGTAGAATTCGACGATCTCGGGCATGTAGCTGTAGATTGCCTTGTCGTCGGCAATGCCGGTACCCGGCGCGTTGGCGATGGTGATGCGGCCCGCGCGATACACATCCATGATCCCCGGTACGCCCAGCTGGCTCTCGGGGTTGAAATTGAGCGGATCGAGGAATTCGTCATCGACCCGCCGGTACAGCACGTCGATCGGCTTGTAACCTTGGGTGGTGCGCATGGCGACACGCCCGTCCACCACCCGCAGGTCATGGCCTTCGACCAGTTCCACCCCCATTTCATCGGCCAGGAAGGCATGTTCGAAATAGGCGGAATTGTAGATGCCGGGCGTCAGCACCGCGACGGTGGGTTTGCGGTCCAACCCGTCCGGTGCGCTGGCCTTGAGCGAGCGCAGAAGCTGGGCCGGGTATTTCTGCACCGGCTGCACCCGGTTTTGCGAAAACAACTCGGGGAACATCTGCAGCATGGTTTCGCGGTTCTCGAGCATGTAGCTCACCCCGGAGGGGGTCCGCGCATTGTCTTCCAGCACGTAGAACTGATCCGGTCCGGTGCGCACCAGATCGATCCCGACGACATGGGTATAGAGGTTTCCCGGCGGCCGCAGCCCGATCATCAAAGGCTCAAAGGCGCTGTTTTTCGCAATCATTTCCAGAGGGATGCGCCCGGCCTTCACGATCTCCTGCCCATGGTAGATATCGTGCAGAAAGGCGTTGATTGCGCGCACGCGCTGCTCGATCCCGCGGCTGAGCCGCGCCCATTCCGAGCCGGAAATGATGCGCGGAATGATATCAAAGGGGATCAGCCGTTCCTCGGCCTCGGCACGGCCATAGACATTGAAGGTGATGCCGGTCAGACGGAACAGCTCCTCCGCTTCGCGCTGCTTGGCGCGCAACCGTTTCGGATCCTCGCCGGCGAACCACTGATTGAACTTCTGATAGGGGCCGCGCACGGTTTCGTCCGGCCCCAGCATCTCATCAAATATTGCATCCACGTTCATGGCTTCAGCTTTTGTAAAGGCACGGGCCAGGTCCACGATCATGACGGGATCGGGACGAGGAGTTCAGAATATCAGATGGATTTGATGAATAATAGTGCGTGGCGATGAAATCTTGGGCGATCTGAGTGCTCAGTGAGGAAGCGCCAGGAGCGGGAATTCCCGTCGAGATTTCCTGTATACCGGCCCTCTGGGAGCGCATCGAATGCATGAACTCTGTTGCACAACAAACCAAGCGTCGCCCGGAGTGGAAACAAATGTCCTGGCGATCTCCGATTTCCCCAAAATCGGGACCGGGTCAAGCACTCTGTAGCAATGTCTGTGCTCGAACAAGAAAAAGGGCCTAGCGGTTTAGCGCTAAGCCCTTGAATTCTATGGCTCCGGCGGTAGGGATCGAACCTACGACCAATTGATTAACAGTCAACTGCTCTACCGCTGAGCTACGCCGGAACGGTGCAGGCGATATAGCGGGACCATTGCGGCGCGTCCAGAGGGTCTGGGCGGAAAAATCGAAAAAACTTGGTCGCAGTTCCTCTCCGACAACCTCATGTTTGCAGGCGGAAAGCCACTGTCGGAGAGAGTTCCTGCTCGGGTTTGACGCGGGATTTCCCCATCAGGTCGATGAGGTGGGCCAGAACGTTGCGCTCGGCCGCCATCAATAGGGCGGCGGGCGTTTCCGTGTAGATCCGGCGGGCCAATTCCCGCGGGGTTGCAGGGCCAGCGGCAAGGGCGTCGAGAATCGCGCCTTCACGCGCCATCCGGTGTTCGATCAACCAGTCGAGACGGCCTGCGGGATCGTCGATCGGGGCGCCGTGGCCCGGGTAGAACACCCGCCAATCGCGCGCGCGCAGCTTGCGGCAGGAGGCCATGAAATCGGTGAGATCGCCATCGGGCGGAGAGACCAGCGAGCTGGCCCAGCCCATCACATGATCGGCGGTGAAACAGGCATCCCCAAGCGCCAGCGCGATATGATTGCCAAGGTGGCCGGGCGTGTGCAGCACCTCCAACGTCCAGTCGTCCCCGGTGATCCGATCGCCATCGGCGACGGTGACATCGGGGGTAAATTCCGTATCGATGCCTTCGCCACCGTCGGACATGCCCTGTTGCACCAGCTCTTGCATCACCGGGCTGCGGCCGGCTTCGGCGGGGCCGAACCCGTAAACGGGCACATCGCAGCGGCGCGCCAGTTCGGTGGCGAGGGGGGAGTGATCCACATGGGCATGGGTCACGATCACATGGGTGATGCGCTGTCCTGGCGCCACGGCGGACAGGATTGCCTGCAGATGGTCCTCGATCACCGGACCGGGGTCGATCACCGCCAGGTCCTTTTGCCCCACCAGATAGGTATTGGTCCCGCGATAGGTCATCGGCGAGGGATTCGGAGCCAGGATGCGGCGGACGCCCGGTTGCAGCTCCTCTGCGATGCCGGGGGCGGGGTTGAAATCGTCTGGTGCCTGCATCTGCCTTGTGCTCCTCGCTATTCGCTGCACGCCCGGACCTGATGGTGCCTTCACAGTCTGTTGGCGCGCCTGTAGGCTTAGCCCATGTTCTTGCAAAGGCTCAAACAATATTCTCCGCGCAACCTGTATGGCCGGGCCGCGCTGATCCTGATCGTCCCCATCCTGTCGTTGCAGCTGGTGGTGGCGATCGTCTTCATTAAGCGCGACCTTGAGGATGTCACCACCCAGATGACCGCGACGGTTCTGCGCGAAATCCGCCTTCTGGAACTGCAGGGGCAGGGGGCGGGCAGCCAAGTGGAATATCTGACGCGCCTGGCGCCCCTGTTGACGCCTTTGCAGATGGGCGCGCGGTTTCTGCAGCCGCAGGAGGCAGAGCCGCAGGATCTACTGGCCTGGTACGAGTTTTCCGGCCGGGTGGTGCGGGACAAGATGGCAAAGGATCTGCCCGGATTTCTGGCGGCGCAGTTTCCCGACAACCGCGAGGTGCGGATCTTCCTGCGCACCGATCTCGGGCGGCTGGAGCTGCGGGTCGACCGGCGGCGCCTGACGGCTGCCGCGCCGCATCAGCTGATCGTGACCATGGTGTTCTTTGGCCTGTTCATGGCTTTGATCGCCTTCATCTACCTGCGCAACCAGCTGCGTCCGATCAAGCGGCTGGCCGAGGCGGCGCAGGCTTTTGGGCGGGGGCGGATGCTGCCCTATTCACCGCGGGGTGCCACCGAGGTACGCGCGGCTGGCAGCGCCTTTATCGACATGCGCGCCCGTATTGAACGGCAGATCGAACAGCGCACGCTGATGCTGTCGGGGGTAAGCCACGACCTGCGCACGCCGCTGACCCGGCTGAAACTGGGCCTTGCCATGCTGGACGAGGAGGAGGCCGAGCCGCTGTTGCGGGATGTGGATGAGATGCAGGCGCTGCTGGATGCCTTCCTTGAGTTTTCCCGTGGGGCCTCGACCGGGGAGCCGGAACCGGTGGATCCGGTCGCCATGGCAGAGCTGATCGTCGAGGACTGGCGGCGGCAGGGCAAGGATGTGATGCTGGGGGAGATCAGCGGCTCCGGAGAGGTGATGCTGCGGCGCCAGTCCATGCGCCGCGCCATTGAAAACCTGGTGTCCAACGCGGTGCGCTATGGCACCCGGGCCCGGGTTTCGGTCTCACTCACGGAGAAATCCCTGCGGATCCGGGTCGAAGACGATGGCCCCGGCATCGGCCCGGATCAGCGCGGGGAGGCGATACGCCCGTTTACGCGGCTGGATTCGGCGCGCAATCAGAACCTTGGCTCTGGGGTGGGGCTGGGGCTTGCAATCGTGGTCGATGTGGCGCGCGCCCATGGCGGCACGTTGCGCCTGGGCGAAAGCAGTGAACTGGGCGGGCTGCGCGCCGATATCGTGATCGCCCGTTAAGGCCAAGCTGAGGCATGGCCAGGCGGGACGCAGCAGAACGGTTATGCGCGGCCGCCACCCGGGCCGCCGCGCCTGCACAAGATCTGGAGCACCGGCCGTCAAGGCGACCGATGCGCGATGTCAGAAGATGAAATCGCCCGAGCCCAGGTCCGAGATATCGACGTCCAGGAGCGTGATCGAGTTTCCATTGCCATCCTCGATGATCACGTCATCCCCGTCCTCGCGCATGTGGTTGCGACGCAGGTCGCGCATGCCCGTGATCTCATCGATGCCGCTCAGATCGATGTCTTCGCGATTGCTGTTCGCGTTGAAGTTGCGGATCCTGTCGTTGCCAAAGGCGCCGGAAAAGACAAAGGTGTCCGCCCCGCCGCCGCCGATCAACAAATCGTTGCCCTTCTGACCGTTCAGCACGTCACCGCCGCTGCCGCCAAACAGCTTGTCATTGCCGCTTCCGCCATTCAACGTGTCCTGACCGGCGCCGCCTTTCAGGACGTCGCGCTGTTTCAGGCCGGAAATCTCGTCGTCTCCGCCCAGGCCAAGAATGCGGTCGCGCCCGTTGGTGCCGATCAGAATGTCATCGCCATTGGTCGGGTCGGTGTTGGTGTCGCTGACAAAGGTGTCGGAGGCCAGGAAGCCCTGATCGATGCCAAGCCCCTGGATCGCGGCGATGCTACCGACAAAGATCGTGTCTTCCGTGTAAAGCGAGCTGGTGCCGACCGGCACGACCACGTCGACATAGGTTTGCCCGGCAGACAAGGTGAAGCCTGCCTCATAGCTGTTGACGGCCTGCGAATAGTCCGCGTCCACTGCGTTCACCGAAACCGTGCCGGTCACGTCGCTTTCGCGGGCGTTTTCGACCGTGACGCGCAGGGTCACTGTTGTGGCCCCGGACGCCTCGGATGCGGTGATCGAGGCGAGGCTGGCCTGGTCGGTCGGCGCTGCGCTCGAATAGCTTTCGATCGTATAGGCGCCGTAGAAGCTGAAATAGGTCTGGGCTGCCAGGTAATAGGTCCCGGTCAGGCTGGGGGCGAAGGAGATATCCGCGCCGTCCCAGGCACTGCTGCCACCCGATACGCCGCTGACGGGTTCGCCATCCTCATCCAGAATCTGCAGGTATCCCCCGGAGGTGGCGCCATATGGGGAGTCTGTCTGGGCCATCGAGAAGGAATAATCCATGCCACCGAACGCGTAGAACGCATAATAGTCGGTTTCACCCTCGCGACCGCTGCCATTGATGACCCCGGTGATCGTGCTGTCGTCGGCAAGGGTCGGCGCACCGCTCAGCTCGCCATCGTCTTCATCGTCGAGGTAGTCGGCAGGCAAACCTTCCATGGCGACCGTATAGCTGCCATTGCCGGTGACGCGGATATTGTAGAAATCCGAAGGGTGCTCGGCGGTAAAGGTCATCGTATTGCCATCGATGTCCGCATCCGGGTCAGCAACGCCATCGTCGAGCATGACAAAGGAGACGCCCTCCCCCTGCAGGGTGAAGGTATAGGGCTGACCATAGGCCAGTGAGACACGGATGAGGTCACCTGCGTCGCTGCCCCCGACGGTGCCGCTCACGGTGTGGCCCGGCTGAATCTCCGCGACATTGGTTTGCGTGTAATTGAATTCGTTGGTCCAATCGCCGGATTCGCTCATGCTGTACATTTGTTGGTCCTCTTCAAGTTCCGTCACCCGCTGCCTTGCCTCAGATACTGGGCGAGTGAAAAGGGTCGTATTCTCATGCTGACGCAGGCGCAGGGCCTTTGGCGGTCAACCGCAAGACCATTGTTACCCGTCGAAAATCAGTCCCGATGTGACACGGATCAAATTCGGACGAAATCCGTCAAAAATCTACCTGGAGAATCTACCGGGAAAATCTGATGGGAACGCTCTGCTCGCTACCCTGTTTCGAATGGCTGGGCCAATGCGGCGTGGGCAGGGTTTCAAAACCCGGTTTGGCAAAGAGGTAGCCCTGCATCAGGTCGACGCCAAGGTCGTAAAGGGTGTCATATTCCTCTTGGGTTTCGATCCCTTCGCAGACGATCAGGATACCCATCTCCTCGAGCATCGGGATCGAATTGCGCACGATCGCCTGTTTGGCACGCGAGCTGTCGATCCCCCGGATCAATCCGGCGTCCAGCTTGACCACATCGGGCTGAAACAGGGTCAGCAGTTTCAGCCCGGAATATCCGGCGCCGAAATCATCGATCGCGGTCTTGAACCCCAGGCGGCGATAGGTGGCCAGGATCTCCAGCAGCTTCTGGGTATCGACGCGTTCGGTTTCGGTGAATTCGAACATGATGCGATCCACCGGGAAGCCGGTCTTCCTGGCCGTTTCCAGCGTCAGCTGGATGCAGGCCTTGGGATCGTAGACCGCATTGGGCAGGAAATTCATCGACAAGAGCGCGCCACTGTCTGCCAGGTTCAGTTCGGTGGCCAGCTCGATCGAGGTGGTGCGGCAGGTCTGATCAAAGGCATGGAGCGTCTCGGCCGTGACATGGGAAAAGACCTGGCGCGGGCCCGCGCCATCCTTTCCGCGCAACAGGGCTTCATAGGCAAAGACCTTTTGTGCGCCGATGGCCAGCATGGGCTGAAACGCCATGGTGATCGGAATATCGAATGTCGCACCGTTCTTGCAGGCTTTGCAGTTCTTCCCTGTCACTCCGAATCCCTCTTGTCGCGCGCGGCTGCGACGGGTTTAGGAGAACTTCCTGAAGAAAGCTTGTATCCGCTTTTGCGTCGCGGCCGTGCCGGTGTCGCCGTCAAAGCCCCATCTGGCGCACCGCCAGGTCGCGCATGATCTCTTCCGAGCCGCCACCGATGGCCATAACCTTGACCTCGCGGTAGATCCGCTCGATCCGGTTGCCGCGCAGGTAACCGGCGCCGCCCAGGATCTGCATCGCCTCCGAGGCACAGAACTCGCAGGCCTTGGAGGTAAAGACCTTGGCCTTGCAGATCTCGGCCACCGGCATGCGACCCTCATTCACCTGCCAGCAGATCTGATTGAGATAGGCCTCGACCGCGTCGATACGGGCGGAGATATCCGCGATTTTGTGTCGGATCGCCTGGTGGCGGATCAGCGGCTTGCCAAAGGTCTGCCGCTCCTGCGCCCAGGCGATACTGTCCTCAAGGCAGGTCTTCATCATGCCGAGCATACCGGCGATCAGCCCGATGCGTTCGAGGTTGAAATTCTCCATGATCGCCACGAATCCGCGGTTCTCCGGCCCCATCATATGATCGGCGGGCAGGCGCACATCCTCCAGGAACAGGGTTGCCTGGTCTGAACACCACCAGCCCATCTTTCGATCCAGCGCACTGCGGCTGAAGCCTGCCATGCCCGCCTCCACGAAGAACAGCGAGATGCCCTCAAGCCCCGGTCCCCCGGTGCGGGCGGGGATCACGAAATAATCCGATGTCATGCCGCCGGTGATGAAGGTCTTGCAGCCGTTCAGCACGAAATGATTGCCATCGCGCCGCGCGGTCGTGGTCATATTGGCCACATCCGAGCCGCCGCCGGGTTCTGTCACCCCCAGCGAGGATCCCTTTCGCCCCGATATGATCTCGGGCAGCACGCGGGCCTTGATCTCTTCACTGGCGAGCCGCGCGATGGGATCGAGCGAGATCTGCCGCCCGCCCATGGCCGCTGCCACGCCGCCTGCGCCGCAGCGGGCGATTTCCTCGGCGTAGGCCGCGCGCATGAAACAGTCGTCAAAGCCAAGTCCGCCGTGCTCTTCGGCGATGCCAAAGCCCCAGACCCCCAGCGCGCCGGTCTTCTGGTGCAGCGCCCAGGGGATTTCTCCGGCTTCATCCCAGGCATCACAATAGGGGGTGATCTCCTGCGCCACAAAGGCGCGCAGGGTGTCGCGAAAGGCGCGGCGCTCTTCGGTGTCAAAGGGGCTTTGCATGGGGGCTACTCCTTTTCGATGGCGGACGCCTGGCTTCTGCTGGGGTTCGGGGCCAGGTGCGGGGCCATGATGCGCCCGAAGAGATCGACCATCTTGGTGATGATTTCGGGGTCGCGCTCATAGGGGGACTGGCTGTGCAGCCCGCGCATAAAACTGCGGCAGATCGACCACAGGAGCGCCAGATCCTCGCCCGAGGGGGCAGTGTAGAGATTGGCGATATTGCGGTTGAAGGCATCGTTATAGTCCCAGAGCGACGGTGTGATGCGGCTGCTGAGCGCCTGATCCGTGCGCGAGGCGACCAGGATCTCCATCACCGCGCGCCCTTCGCGGGTATTGATCACCCGTGCCCAAAGCCGGTGCAGTTCTTCGGGCAGAGTGCTGCTCTTGCCGCCCTTGCGCAGCATATGCGCGCTTTCACCGGCCTGTTCCGGGCCGCGCACCGGTGCCAGAAGATGTTCCAGCGTGCGCACCATCATCTCTTCCTTGCTGGGGAAATGATGGGTCAGCGCGCCACGCGACACGCCCGCCGTGGTCTGCACCCGGTTGATCGAGGTCTCCGCATAGCCAAAGCGATCCAGGCAGTGGGTGACCGCATCAAAGATCCGCAGCCGGGTTCGGTCGGCCCGGCTGGTGACGTCGGGTTGGTCTGCGCTCTTGGCTGTGGTTTTGGGTGCCATTCGGGGATCTCTGGGCCTATTCTTCTTCGGGAATCGTAAAACAGAACGGTCGGTCTGTTCAATTGCGCAATGCAGGGGCCGACGCAGGGGAACATGACAGGGAGGAAGACAGCGATGCAGCAGGCAGAGGATTTTCGCGCCGAAAGCCGGGCGCTGGCGGCGATACTGGAAGATTTGCCGGAGGAGGCGTTTCACCGGCCGACGCTGTTCAAGGACTGGACCATCGATCATGTGCTGGGCCATCTGCATCTGTTCAACGTGGCTGCCGAAACCTCGCTGAAGGGGGAAGAGGCCTTTGCCGCCTTCATCGGTCCGATCGTTCGGGACATGCAGTCGGGCAAGACGATCCTTGAATGCCAGTTTCCCTGGCTCGATGGGCTATCTGGCAGGGCGCTGTTTGAGGCCTGGAAGACCGGCGCCGAGAGCTGTGCCGATGCCTTTGCCGCAGCCGATCCAAAGGCTCGGGTCAAATGGGTGGGACCGGATATGAGCGCGCTGTCGTCGATCACCGAGCGGCAGATGGAGACCTGGGCGCACGGGCAGGAGGTCTTTGATCTTCTGGGTCTTGAGCGGTCGGAGCAGGACCGTATCCGCAATATCGCCCACCTTGGCGTTGCGACCTACGGTTGGACCTTCCTCAACCGCAAGGAAGAGGTACCGGAGCCTGCGCCTTTCGTACATCTGACCGGTCCTTCGGGGGCGGTCTGGGAGTGGAACGAGGCGCAGGAAGGAAACGCGGTGCGCGGCTCGGCGGTGGAATTCGCCCAGGTGGTGACCCAGGTGCGCAACATAGCGGACACCGGGCTTGAGGTTGCAGGGCCTGCCGCGATGCGCTGGATGGAGATCGCCCAGTGTTTTGCGGGCCCGCCGGAAATGCCACCCTCAAAAGGCGCACGTCACAAGAGCTGAAGCACTGGTACAGTAGGGGCCCGGCTCCCGCCCGGCTTCCGCCTCTTAGGGAAGAGGCATCAGCCCGTTGGGCCCGGCGCCGCGCAGAGCGCGGCGCCGGGCCCAAGGCAGCCAAGGGGGGCGGGCGTAGCCCGGGCACCTGCTGGCGCGGGAGAGGCCCGGTTTCACCGCATTTGCTCGATCACTGCCGAGATTTGGCTTCGCCCTGTTCAGCCTCGCCCTGTTCAAGCGTGTCCAGTTCAGCCAGCCATCTGACGCCAGGCCTCGGTCAGCCCGGCAACTGTCATGCGCTCCTCATCCGCGACGGTGACCGGAATGGCCTGCGTGCGGAGCGCGGTTTCATAGGGCCGCAGGAACCTGTCGGATCCGATCACGGCCAGGTTCTGGCCCAGCCAATAGGCGCGCGCTGCGGCCAGTTCGGCCCCAAGCAAGGCTCCCCAGATCTGCCCCGCGCTATCCGCGGCCAGATGGGTCGCGACAGTGAATGCGGCTTTTGCCTCGGCCAGCCGGGCCCCTGTCAGTTCGGGTCTGGAGAGGGTATCGGCCAGGCTGTCGTTGAAGCGCTGCGATGACCAATCCGCGTCCTTGAGGCCAAGCATCTGCAGGGTCGCCTCCACCAGTCCGACGGTCAGGAAGCTCTGAAAGCTGACCACTTCATCGGCGCTGATCAAGGCCCAGTGAGTGGTCTCGCCAGGCAGGCAGAGCACGCCGTCCCATCCGGGGTTCAGCGACAGGAAGCCGCGAATACGCGTCTCGGCCCCCTGCATCGCGGCGGGCGGGGATTTCTGGATCAGGCCGGGCGTGACATAGAGGCTGGCCTCTTGCGGCAGGGCCATCGCCGCACTGTCATGCACAGAGGCCGGGGACAGGTGATCGGGGCGGGCAGGGACAGGCTGGGGCGGCGTCAAGGCACTGCCGCAGGCAATCAGCGGCAGATCGGCGCGGGCGCCCAGCATGTGGCATAGGTCGACATAGGTCTCGGCAAGCGCAGGATCTGCGATCCCGCCCGGAAGCGTGACCTGGTTTCGCGCCTTGATCGACCTGCCAGACATCGCCCATAGTCTACAGGTCGCGCCCTGCAGGTCGGCAGCGATCCAAGTTTCGGGACGATCGAGCGGTTTGTCCTGTCTGCTCATCTCTGCCGGATATCCTGTTCTGTGAAGGGATCCCGGCATAAACACCCGAATCCCACCCGCTGGCAAGCGCCACAGGGGCGGTTGCCCGTGTCAGGTCGTACGCCCTGCCCAAAAGGCGAGGAGGTTGATCCAAAAGATCAGGCACCCCTTCTGAAAGGCGTAGCCCACTGTGCCGTTGAACCAAGGACAGAAGGGGGGCGCTGGGGGAGTTTCGTTTGGGTTGAGCGCGGGCTTCGGCTACTCTTCGGAAACGGCAGTGGGTCGACGTTCAATCGATGGTGCGGGTCACGTGGTGCTGGTCATGGGCGGGTCTCAACCCGGGGCTTGCACGGTTCAGGGCTTTAGAAGGGGCGGGCGTGCAACAGGCAGGCTTGCGGCGGATCGGGCGCCCGTCGGTTGGTAACGAACCGCAACCCTTTTGCGGTGTTGCAATATCGCGTGCGGCTGGCGGTGCACGATTATGGTTGAATGAGTGTTGTGATAAGGGTGGGTTCTGTCATGAACCAGGGGCAAAACACGGAAAGTGCCATCTTTGTTCGCTGTGCTGCGGAGCGCCTATTGGAGCTTGGCCATCCGGCCAGCACGGTCTTCAGCGCCTCGCGTCTTGGCCAGGCGATCCTTGCTCAGGCAGAGCCGGTGGCGGATATCGCTTCGGTGGCAGCGTTCTTTCAGCGCGCCGCGCAGATCAGCCTGGACCCTGCCTTCGGGCTGCACCTCGGTCAGCAGACAGATCTGCGAAAGGCCGGGCTCCTGGGCTACCTTGCCTTGTCGGCGCCCGATCTTGGTGGCTTTTTGACAACCCTGTCGCGCTACGCGCCGCTTTTCGGAGAGAAGCTGTTCTTCGATACCAGCTCGCTTGATCGGTCCGGGATCATGGAATGGGGGCATGCGGCCGGGGGTGAACCCATGGGCCAGTATCATGAATTCCTTGCATCGCTGCTGGTTGCGAACCTGCGACTGGCCTGTGGAAAACGCATCATTCCGGCAGAGGTGAGTTTCTGCCATGGTCGATCGACAGTCAGCCAGGAGCTTGAGGCATTCTTTGGTCGCAAGCCGCAGTTCGAGGCGCCGGTAAACCGGCTTCGCTTTGTGACGGATGATCTATCCGCGGGGCTTGCGACGGGGGATGCCAGGTTACATGCCATTTTGCGCAGCTGTGCGGATGCACGGTTGGAGGACGCGGGACTGGGGCGCGCCGATTTGGTCGCCCAGGTGCGGCAGCGTATCTCGCATCGCCTGGCCTCGGGTACGGCCGCGTTGGAAACCGTCGCCTCCGATCTGGGGATGAGCCCCCGGACCCTGTCACGCAAACTGAGCGAACAGGAGACCAGCTATTTCGCCATTCTGGAAAACCTGCGGCTGGAGATGGCCAAGACCTATCTGCGCGACAGCGATCTGGTGTTGGCGGAAATTGCCCATCTGCTTGGGTATCGTGGGCTGAGTTCCTTCAACGATGCCTTCAAGCGCTGGACGGGGCAAAGCCCGGGAAAGTTCCGCAGGACGGGCTGACCGCACTGGGCTGTAGGCCCAAAAAATTCGCACTCCAGACAGGTGACCATGAACCCCGAGCCATCGGCCAGATCATCGTGACGTGCGGCTTGATTCTTCAGGCGGTGTTTTCAATTGGACAACAGTAACCCCGGGCAATTCAGGATTGTTTCTGCTTGCACGGGGCGGATCCGGCGAAATGCGGCATCTTAACCATTTTCCGTGAATCCTCAGCATTTTGTCTAAAAATGTATTAAATAGAATGTATCGCAAATGCGATCATTTCCTGAGGTCGCTCAGGGGGTGCGGTGCAGGGGCAGATCCGTGGGGGCGGGCTCTGTCAGATCACCGACACGGAGATTTATCACCGGCAGCTGCCGCGCCGGACCAGCAGATCGTGACAAATCCGCAGGGTACCACGGTTGTGGGCCGGAACATGATGGGGGTCGACATGAAGGATCTATTGCACAGGGGACCAGATACTGATTTCCTCCTGACCGGGAGTGATATCACCCACTCCCACGGGGTTGTGCTGCCCTCCTCGGCCCCGGGCGGGGTCGGTCGGATCCTGGCGGACCGGGGCGCTTCTGGCGACATGACCAATTGGCGGCTTCTCAAAGGTGCCAATCTGCCCAAAGGGGCAGGCCATAGAAGCGCCGGGAACGGGATCTACGCCTGGGGCGGAAAACGCGCTCTGGATCTTGCTTTGACCCTGCTGTCGCTCCCCGTGACCCTGCCTGTGATGCTCTTGTGCGCGCTGGCCCTGGTCATCGAAGGCGGAAATCCCTTCTATACGCAAGAGCGCCTGGGGCAGAATGGAAAACGCTTCCGGATTCTCAAGCTGCGGACCATGGTGCGCGATGCCGATACCTGCCTGCAGGACTATCTGGAGCGGGATGCGGCTTTGAAACGCGAATGGGAGTCGACTCAGAAGCTGAAGAACGACCCGCGCATCACGCCGGTGGGCCGTATTCTGCGCGTCACCTCGCTGGATGAGCTGCCGCAGCTGTGGAATGTGATCAAGGGCGAGATGAGCCTTGTCGGCCCGCGCCCGATGATGACCGATCAGCTGCCGCTTTATGGTGATCCGCGTGACTATTTCGATGTGAAGCCGGGTTTGACCGGGCTGTGGCAGGTCTCGGCCCGCAACGAAAGCACCTTTGCCTTTCGCGCGGCTGCGGATTCCGAATACTGCCGCGGCCTTGGCCTAGCCAATGACATGAAGCTGATCTGGCGCACCTTCGGTGTGGTGGCCAAGGGCACGGGATATTAATGCATCGGTGCTTCACTGTGCTGCCGATAGGGCGCTGCAGCTGATCTTTTCACGGCCGGTCAAACTGCTACCATTGGTTTTGGGTTATTGGTTTCTGGCGATGAGGAACACCGGGATTGATACCCTGTCGGCGCATCGGATGCGGGGATTTAGAGGCAAGACATGACGCAACAGGGTTTCAAGAAGTTCCGCCGTCGCGCGCATCAGCAGGCCACGCCTGTGTCTGACAGCGTGGAGGAGCCGCGCCGCCCGGCAGAGGATCTGGCTGAACCCTTGGACCTGACCCATGATTTGGCTGCCGACCCGGTTTTGGCGCTGCCCTCGACCCTGCCTGCGCTATGGGACCGTCTGGAGCGGGTCGCCTTTGACCCCGAGCAGCCAAGCCGGGCTGCAGTTCCGCTTGCCTCTGCCTGCCGCGGCGCCCCGGCCGCGCGCAGCTTTGATCTGTTGCGCACCCGTCTGTTGCAGGTGCTAAAGGCGCGCGGCTGGACCCGTGTGGCGATCTGTGCACCGACCTCGGGTTGCGGCTCCACCTTCAGTGCGGTCAACCTGGCCCTCAGCCTGGCCCGCGTGCCCTCAAGCCGCACGATCCTGATGGATCTCAATTTCCGCAGCCCCGGTGTGGCTGACGCTTTGGGGGTGGCAGGGCCAGAGGATATGGCAGCCTTGCTCAGAGGTGACTGTCCGCTGCACCAGGCGCTGATCCGCCCGACCGAGACTTTGGCGGTGGGGTTGAACGGGGCGTGGGACGAAAACGCGGCGGAAATCCTGCACGACAGCCGCAGCGCTGCGGTTCTGGATGACATGATCGAACAGACCGAAGCGGAAACCGTGCTTTTTGATCTGCCGCCGATGCTGGAATATGATGATGCGGCGGCCTTCCTGCCGCAGGTGGACGGGGTCTTGCTGATCTCGGACGGCACCCAGACCACCGCCGCACATCTGGCGGCCTGCGAGGGGATCCTGGCAGGGCATGCGCCGCTGCTGGGCGTGGTACTGAACCGGGGCCGGGCCACAGACGGGGCTGCCGCCGTCGCATAACTTTCGCCTGGCGGTCAAAGTTTTGCCCGTTTGCCATGATGAAGAGACATGAAACGCCATGCCGAAAGACGCATTCGGCACCGGCCAAGCGACGTATCGTGAAGAGAGATTGAATGGGCCCGATCCACTCCTTGCAGGACTTTCTGGACATGCTGCGCCGTCGGCTGCGGGTGATCCTTGCCGTCACCCTTCTGGGTAGCCTGGCATCGCTGTGGTTTGCTGCCCGCCAGCAGCATCTTTACGAAAGCGCCGAGGTGATCCAGGTCGCCCAGCCCACCATTGCCGACGATCTGGCGAAATCCACCGTAGAAGGCTCCACCGCGCGGCGGATGCAGCTGATCGAACAGCGCCTTATGGCGCGCGGCACCATTCTGGAGATCGTCGAGACCTTCGGTCTATACGCCGACATGCCGGAACTGAGGCCATCCGAACTGGTCACCCGGGTGCGTGAGAATGTCACCATTACCGGTGTCGCGGCGGTGCGCGAAGGCTTTGCCGATGACGGCACCATTGCGGTTCTGACCATCACCGCGCGCATGCCCAGCCCCGAGCAGGCCCAGGCCGTTGCGGCGGAATTCGGGCGCCGGACCATCGAGCTGAGCGTCAACTCCCGCATCGAACAGGCCCGCGAGACGCTGAACTTCTTTGCTGCAAAAGAGGCCGCCCTGGCCAACGATCTCGCCGCATTGGAAGATGAAATCGCGACCTTCCGGACCAAGAACGACGTGGCCCAGCCCGGTGCGCTGGAATTCCGCCAGGCGGAAATCGCGACCTTGAACGAGGCGCTTCTGGATATTGCCCGCGAACAGATCCAGATCCGCCGCGCCGCCGATCAGGCGGTGGCCAGCGAACGCCCCGCCACCGCGCAGCGGATGTTGCAGGAGTTCGAGGAGCAGCTTGCCACCCTCTCGGCGCAAAGCGACCTGTTGAACCAGCGCAAGGCCGAGCTGGAACAGGCCTTGGAAACCACGCCGGAGGTAGAGCGCCAACTGGCCGCCTATGAGCGCCGCCAGCAGCAGGTGCAGGGGGAACTGGACATCATGCGGGCGCGCCGCAGCGAGGCGGAGATCGGTTTCCGCCTAGAAACCTCGCGCCAGTCCGAACGGCTGACGGTGCTGGAACCCGCGGCATTGCCCGATTATCCGGTCACCGGCGGGCGCAAGCGCAAGGCCATGCTGGGGGCTGCCGCCAGCCTGTTCCTGGCCATGGTGGTGGCCTTTCTGATGGAGTTGCGAAAACCCGTGCTGCGCTCGGCCGCGCAGATGAAACGGGAAACCGGCCTTCTGCCGGTGGTGACCATCCCGGAAATGGAGCCACCGAAACGGGGCGGACAAGACGCCTGATCAGGTCGCGCTGTCAGGGGGAAAGTGCCCGGATCAGCTCGGCCACCTGCGGCAAATGCCACCACAGGGCACCTCCGCCAATCACGGAAACAATCAAAGCCGAGATGAGATCGTGCAGCGGATCCCAGGCGCCATGACGGCGCGCCAACCAGATCAGCACGGGATAGGCGGCGATCATCGCCAGCCCCAATGCCGCAATGCCGCCGGGCAATCCAAACCATAGCGTGCCCAGCAGGAACAGAACCGTCTGCAGCACGGCGCGGCTTGCGGTGAAGACGAAGAACGCCCGGCTGTCACCTGCGGCCAGGGCCGCCTGGTCATAGGTCATGGTGATCACCGCCGGGGCCAGCGCCAGGGAAATCAGCACGATCATCTCTCCGGCCTGCCGGTAGCGGTCATCATAAAGAAGATCGGTCAGCCAGGGGCCGATCCAGGCCATCAGCAAGAGCATGGACAGGATCACCGCGCTTAGGCCCGCGCGCAGCAGGCGGTGCTTGCGCCGGTTCTCGGGCGGGCCGTCGGCGGGTTTGTCGCGATAGACCGGGATCATCAGCCGTTGATTGACCGCATGGCCCAGAAGCATGGGAAAGCTGGCCAGGAAATAGCCGATATTGTAGATGCCCAGCACATCCAGCGGCACGAACCGTCCCAGGATCGCGCGGTCGCCTTGCGAGGTCAGGAACCAGAAGGCGGTCGACAGGAAGATCCATTTGCCAAAGCGGATCAGCTCTTGAGCGGCTTTTCTCTCCCAACGAAAACGGTTCCGCTCTCCGGGCAGACCATAGTGGGTCAACAGCAGCTTGGCGCCTGCCTGAATGACACCGCCCAGAACCAGGGCGATGATCGACCCGCTGGCCCAGGCCAATAGCACCATGCACCCCACACCAATCGCCTGTGCCGCCAGTTCCAGCGCGGTGAGACGCCCGACCAGGAGATGGCGGTGCGCGGTCTCGATCCGGGTCGGGTTGAAACCTGCGATGGCAAGGGCGCTGCCCGCGATGGGCAGGTAGAGCATCAGATCGGGCGCCTCGTAAAGCCAGGCGACAGGCCAGGCTAGCAGCAAGGTTGCCGCCCATAGGCCAAAGCCCCGGATCACCTGTATGGTCCAGGCCGTGTTCAGAAAATCGGGATCGTCACCGCGGGCATTCTGGGCAATGGCCGGGCCGATCCCCACATCGGAAAACAGCGACAGGCCCACGGTCACCACGGTGACCAGCGCCATCAGCCCAAAGGCCTCGGGGAACAGCAGCCGCGCCAGGATCAGGTTGGCCGCCAGGCGCAGGGCCTGGCTGCCGCCATAGCCGATCATCAGCCAGGAAGCCGAGCGCAGCACCCGCGCCAGCAGGCCCTGACCGGAAAATGCGGCGGCGTGCTTGAGCATGTGATCCCCTTGTTCCGTCGTCCGGACAGCTGCCCGCACGCTAGGCAGGCGCCGGGGGAAGGTCAATCTGCGAGGCCAGTTCGGGACCTTCGTATCAGTTTTTACCTTGAACCCTGCAACAATCCCTCGGGCTGCCATGGATTGACGCTGCGGTGTGGCCTGTCCCAGCGGGGCTCTAGGCAGGGCATGGGGGAGCGTATAACCTGCCGCAAAGGATGGCCCTGACCCGGGGTCGTTGCAGGGATGCGAGGCAGGATTACCGTGAAAGTTTCTTATGTGCTGAACACTTATCCGCAGCCTTCCCATAGTTTCATCCGCCGGGAGGTGCAGGCGTTGGAGCGGCAGGGGATAAAGGTACTGCGCCTTGCCATGCGCGCCAGCGAGGCGCCCCTGGTGGATGCGGGCGATCAGGCCGAGGCCGCGTCGACGCACTACGTGCTGCGCGCCGGGGCGCTGTCCTTGATGCTTGCTCTGCTGATGTCAGCGCTGCAGGCGCCGGGGCGGTTTTTCGACGCCTTGCGTCTGGCGCTCAGGCTTGGGCGCGCCTCTTCGGTCGGGCGTCTGCGGCATCTGATCTACTTCGGTGAAGCGGCCTATGTGGCACGTCGGTGCAGGGCCGGGGGCGTTGATCATATGCATGCGCATTTTGGCACCAACGCCACGGCGGTGGCGCTGCTGGCGCAAGAGCTGAGCGGGATCCCCTTCAGTTTCACCACCCACGGGCCAGAGGAATTCGATGCGCCCCATGCGCTGTCGCTGGGTGAGAAGGTGAACCGCGCCGCCTTTGCGGTGGCGATCAGCAGCTTTGGCAAAAGCCAGCTCAGCCGCTGGGCCGAATTTGGTGCCTGGGACAAGATCAAGGTGGTGCATTGCGGGATTGAGCCTGCGCGCTTTGCCGATCCTGCGCCGCTGCCCGAGGGGGGGCTGCGGCTGGTGGCAATCGGGCGCTTTGTCGAGCAGAAGGGCCAGATGGTGCTGATCCGGGCGATGGCGCGGATTGTTGCCGCATTGCCCGATGTGCATCTGACGCTGATCGGCGATGGGGAAATGCGCGCGGACCTGGAAGGGGAGATCCGCCGCGCCGGTCTGCAGAACCACGTCACCCTGACCGGCTGGCTGGACGAAGCCGGGGTCCGTGCAGAATTGGCGGCCTCTCATCTCTTGGTGATGCCCTCCTTTGCCGAAGGTCTGCCGATGGTGGTGATGGAGGCCATGGCCGCCGCCCGTCCGGTGCTGGCGACCTATGTGGCAGGCACACCCGAACTGGTGCTGCAGGAGGAGACCGGCTGGATGGTGCCTGCCGGTGACGCAGAGGCGCTCGCGGCGGCCGTGGCAGAGATCGCCAAGCTGCCCCGTGAGCGCCTGTCTGAGATGGGCAGATTGGGGCGCCTGCGGGTATTGGAGCGGCATGACAGCGATCGGGAAGCGGCCAAACTGGCGGCTTTTTTCAAAGAGACTCGATAGGTCCCCCGATAGGACTTTGGAAGGCAGCCAAGGGGGCGCTCCCGCCCGTCTTGATCCCGGCAAAGCCGGTTCCGTGCCGGTTGGGCCTGGCGCCGCGCGGGGCGCGGCGCGGTCGCCCTGCCAGTGCCTGCGACAGGCGTGTCAGCGGCCTCTGGCCCAGCGGGAATTGCTTTTGAACAGGGGCGTTTTGACCGCGAGGCTGACCAGCCCATAGGCGGCAAACCCCAAGGGATCGCGCCGCAACAGTCGCAGCAGGCCCCGCGATCCCAAAGAGCGCTTATCATCATTGGCCAGCAGCTGCGGAAAACGGGCGGCGATTTCCTCTACGCCTTTGTTCTGCCGCCTGCGCACCCGGACCAGATTGGCAAAGCCTTCGACCATGGGCCATTGATATGCGCCGGGCAGGCGGATGCGTTCGGGGGCCGCGAAGGACAGCCGCGCGAATGTGTCATCAGAGATGATATCGGGCCAGTTCTGCCAGCGATTGCGCCCGGCACGGTTCATCGCGAAAAGGCCGAAACCCGGCACGCCCTCGGTGACGAAGGGCAGCTGCGCCCAGAACCGGCCATAGGCACGGGTCAACCATGACTGCGCGTGGCTGACCCGCGGAGAGCCGCTGGCATAAAGCGGCGCCTCCTGGGCAAGTGCCGAGGTCAGTTGACCCAGAAGGGGAGGCGAGACGATCACATCCGCATCCAGATAGACCAGGATATCTCCCTTAGCGGCGGCATCGCCCGCGTTGAGCGCGCCAAGCTTGCCGCCCTCGGGCAGCTCCAGAACCCGGCAGGTCCAGCCCTCGGGTGCGGACAGGCCGCGGGCAATCTGCGCCGTGTCGTCGCTGCAGCCATTGGCGAGAACCAGGACTTCGGCGGCGGCGCCATCCGGCAGGGGATCCGAGGCAAAAAGGGCCTCAAGGCAGGTCTCGATATAGCCAGCCTCATTGTGGGCGGGGATCAGGACCGAGACCAGAGCCGTCATTTCACCGCCTCCAGCAAGCGCCAGCGCGGGTTGTCGTCGCTCAATGTGCGGCGCGCGCCCCAGCTGCCCCATTTGCCGGGGGTCGCAACATCCGCATAGACGCCAAAGAGCACCCCGCCAAGATCGGCCCAGCCGGTCAGCAGGCGCGCATAAAGTTGTGCCATGGCATCGGTGTAGTTGAAATGGGTGAAAAAGCCGGTCAGTTCCTCGTCATCAACCATGGGCCCGATGCCGACCACATGGCTGCCGCCCTCATAGACAATCAGATCCAGACCGTGACGATCCGCAACCTCTTTGTGGTAGGGCAGCACCCGGCCCAGAAGATCGGAGAGCGTGTCGCTACTGTCGCCGCTGAGCAGGCCATCTTCCAGCTCCAGTGCCGCCTGCGCGGTGGCCACATCGTATTGATGAGCTGCCACGAAGGCCTCTGCCTCGGCGCCGGTCAGGCCCTTTTCATTGGCGGTCGTGCGCGCCCGGTCGCGGCTGTCAGAGAGCCAGGCCCGCAGGATCGGCGCCCGGTCGCGCAGACCCAGGATACCGCCGAAATAGCCGGTGACCGCATAGGCATCGAAATAGGTCGCGGGTGGCTTGCGGTCCGGTTCGGAGGCCACCCAAAGCGGCGCGGTCAGAACCTGTTCCTCCAGCCCCAGCCATCCGGTCTGGCTGGAAATCACCCGCACCAGCCGCTGATCCGCCTCAGCGCCAAAGACTTCACTCCAGATCTGCGCCACTTCGGCAGCGCGGCCACCATAAAACTGCATCCAGAGGTGCTCTCCGCCCCATAGGGCGCGGGCCTGTTCCTCGGCCCAATGGGCCTGGTCGAACTGCCAGTTCCAGACCTCGTTGGAGTATTCCACATAGGCGCGCAGATCCTCGTCCAGGTGACCCCGCACCAGTGCGGCGAAATTGCGCAAGTAGCTGTCGTCCGCCATATGGGGCATGGTGAACCAGGGATCAGCCCCCAGGGTATTGGCCAGCTTCAGCAGGATTTCTGCCGGAACCCCTTTCATGGACCAGGTGAAATCAGTGACATTCGGGCGATCCTCCCAACCGATCTGGAGGGAGTCGTTGGTGTCCATCCAATCCATGAACCGCAGGGCTTCGAACCCGTCCAGCATATCAAGCCAGAGCGGGTTGAAGATCTCGCCAGTCTCAAAGGCGGCGATCTGATCTTCCCGGACCACGGTGATGTTGCGGATGTGGTCGCCACGTGCAATGCGTTGGAGGCGGATCTCCACCGGGCCGGGGCCGGGGGTGTAGTCAAAGGAGACTTCACCATTGCCATAGCGCACGTTTTCGGCCCGTCCCGAGACCTCGACAATTCCCTTGCCCTCAAAGCGCAGCACATAGCGTCCCGCAAGCGAGCGCGCCTCGGTCGGCAGGTCTGTCAGGATCACGGTGCCGATGGAGCCGAGTTCGGGCGGCAGGGCGGTGGGCCAGCCGTTTTCGTCCAGATAGCCTGCCGCGGCAAGGTTTTCGTGGCTGACACCGCCCCAGCGCCCGGGCAGATGACCGATCCAGGGGCGCGCGGTCTTGAAATGATCGAGGAAGGGCGCTTGCGGGCTCCAATCGGCGATCTCCATCAGGTTCATCGCCATCGGCTGGCGCGGGGCCCTGGGCTGTTCCGCGATCTGATCTGCCGGTTGCTCCTGCGAGGGGAGGCTGTTCAGGACCGGCAGGGCGGGATCATCGGGCAGGGGCGCTGGTTCTGGCGGCAGGGCAGCTGTCGGCACGCCTTCTCCCTGGGCGGCGGCCCAGGCGATTTCCTGCAGGCGGATGGCCAGATCGGCCGAGGGCAGGGTGTAGGACTTGCCCCAGCGCCCCTCCAGTTGCTGCGGTAGGCCGATTGGCGTTTCCCCTGTGATTACAGCGAATTGAACAAGGCTGATGAAGTAGTAGCCAGTTGCATTGGGGTGAATGTCGTCGGCATAGACCTCCGCGATATCGCCAAGGCCGGGAACGGTTCCCGCCTGGATCGCATCGTCCAGCCGCGCCATGGCCTGGCCGACTGGCAGCAATTTCAGGTCGCCATCCAACTGGTCATTGACCTCATCCACCACGGCCTGCCAACGTGGCAGATCCTGTTCCAGCCGGTCGCGCCAAGGGGTGTCGCCGCCATCGTCAAAAGGGATCTCGGCCCCGGTGCCACTGTCGAGGCTGTGCCAGGTTTCCTGTAGGTAGATCACCGCGTCCGGGTTCGCGGATTTTGCGGCCTGATAGTACCGGGTGACGGCCTCTTCCGTATTGCTCCACTTGAGGTGATTGGCTAGCGGAATGGCCTCGGTCAGGATCACCGCATCCACCGGGCTTTTCAGCCGTTCGCGGGCATTGACACCCTCGGCGTTGGCGCCGTGGTCCCAGTTGTAGCTGAGGGGGGCGCCGTTGATGATCTGAGCCTCGACCGTGGCCGAGGGCGTGCCGTGCCGCAACAGACCCTGCAACATCACCGGATTGTCCGGGCCAAACAGCGAGTGGCCCACCATCAGGACCGAGGCGATCAGCGTTTCAAAGGGCATCAGTCCTGCCCCGCCTGTATCGTGCCTGCCTGTATCGTGCCTGCCTGTATCGTGCCTGCCTGTATCAAAGCGGCCTGCGCAAGTCCCGTGCGCGGCAGGCTCTGCACGACCTGCCAGACGATCTCTTGCAGGGTTTTGGCTGCGCGGGCTGAGAAGGCCTCTGCGGCATCTCCATCGGGGCGTGACAGCTCATGTGGCAATCCGACAGGTGAGCGATGATAGAGCACGGCGTAATGGGTCAGTGCCACAACATAGGCGCCCAAGTCATTGATATGGATGGTGTCCTGCAGGCCGTCTGGGGTCTTGGCAAAAAGCTCTGAAATATCTGCTACCCCCTCGACCATGCCCGCGTTGATAGCCCCTGCGACGGCGGCCAGGACCTGCCCGGCCGGGATCAGGTAGACCGGACGTTTTGGATTGCGACGGCTGTCCGAGCCGAGCACCTTGCCCAGCCAAAGCCGCTCAAGATCCGCATCGATCCGCGCCTGCCATCCGTCAGGATCGTCCAGATGATGCCAGGTCTCATAGAGGTAGATCCGGGCATCCGGCGATGCTGCACGGGCCAGGCGCGCCCAGCGGCGCAGGTATTTGGCGGACCCGAAATACTTCACCGCATCGCGCAGCTCGACCATCTCTGTCAGCACCACGGCATCGTATTCGCCTGATCCGATGGCCTCTTTCGCGTCGCGCCAGATGGGCGCCTGGTTGACCAGATCGAAATCCCGGATCGGTGCATCCGGTTCCCAATGTTCCTTCAGCGAGGTGCCGGACCCCAGCTGGCTGTTCCAGCTATGCCCGTCCGGCGCCAACTGCGCCAGCATATGCGGCATCACTGGTCCCACCAGGGAATGACCAAGATGGAAGACCTTCAAGGGCTGCTCAGGTGCAGCAAGCGCCGGGATCGGGACCGGCGCGGCCTCGGCAGAAAATCCGGACCAAGCCCCGTGCAGGCAGGTTGTCAGCGCCAAGAGAAGCGATCGTTTTCCCATGTCTCACTCCTTCTTGAGCGTGGCCATTGTGAAAATGATCCCGGCACCGATCACAAAGGCCCCTTCGATGGAAAATCCACGCTGAAACGGCAGTTGATCCGCCGTGAAACGGGCCAGGAAACGGCCGCTCTGGCCGGGGCTGTCAACATCAGGTGTGACTTCCAACTCCATGCCATCAAATCCAAAAAACCTTTTGCTGATCATGTATTGGCACTTATAGGCGGCTTCCTTTGCGGAAAAGATCAGCTTGCCCATCTGGCCGGGATCGTCCTGTTTGCTGAGCCAGGCCCGTTCCCGATCCGAGCAGATTGCAGGCACGAGATCGTCTTTGAGCGGTGTGTCTTCCTCCACATCGATGCCGATGGCGCGCAGGGCATCGGCTGGGGCAACGGCGGCCAGGGCACAGCTTTTGGTATGGGTGATCGACCCGGTCAGCCCCTGGGGCCAGATTGGAGCGCGGCTGTCAGATATCACGATGGGGCGCGGCACTTGGCCGAGATCCCGCATGGCCTGATGCGCCGCCGCGCGCCCCGCGGCAAACTCGCGGCGACGCTTCTCTACCGCGCGGGGCGACAGGCAGGCGGTTTCTTCGGCGAATGGCACCGGGGGATCTGCCAGGGGATCACAGGCGGCCACGGCCACCTCGGGCCCAAAAAGCGGCCGGACCAGGTCCAGCCGCTCTTGGGTCATCTTCGTCGTCAGGGATGGGTCTGCGATCATCCTGTCCTGGCTCTGCGGTTGGCACGCATGGCGCGCCGTTTCGACATGGTTTCGGTTTTTGCCGCTTCGGCGGCAGCGGCCTCTGCCGTGTCTACCGGATCTTCCGGTGTTTGCGAACCGCCTGACAGGCCTTCCACATGGTCCGCCAGGCCGGACAGCGTCGGGAAGCGGAAGATATCGGTGATCGACAGTTTCGGCACCTCCAGTGCGGCGCGAATGTCCCGGTGCGCCTGCACCGCCAACAGGGAATGCCCGCCAAGGACAAAGAAGTTGTCCTGCGCGCCGATCCCATTGAGCCCAAGGATCCGGCCCCAGATCTCGGCGATCTGCGCCTGGGCACCGGCCTTGGGTGCCGCTTCGGTTGTCGGCGCAGCCACGCGGGCCGGTTTCGGATCCGGCAGTGCCTTGCGGTCGATCTTCTTGTTCGGGGTCAGCGGGAAGGCCTCCAGCGTCACGATATGGGCAGGCACCATGACCTCGGCCAGACGGGCGGCCAGCGCCTGTTTCAACGCAGGTTCCTGCACCGGGGCAGAGGTGGTGATATATCCGACCAGCTGCTCCCCGGCGCCAATGGTACGGGGCATGACAACCGCGCCGGTGACGCCCGGCTGGGCAGAAAGGGCCGCTTCGATTTCGCCCAACTCGATGCGTTGACCGCGGATCTTCACCTGATGGTCGGTGCGGCCGAGGAAATCGAGCCGCCCGTCTGTCCGCCAACGGACCAGATCGCCGGTGCGATACATCTTGCCGCCGCCAAAGGGATCAGCGACAAAACGCTCTGCGTTCAATTCGGGGCGCTGCCAGTACCCGGTGGTGACCCCATCACCCGCGATGAGCAATTCCCCAGGGGCACCAATGGGTTGCGGGGCGCCTTTCGAGTCCAGAACATAGACTTGGGTATTGGCAATCGGTGCGCCGATGTCCGCAACACCCGCAGGGACGCCATCCAAGGTCTGCATGGTGGACCAGATGGTCGTCTCGGTCGGCCCGTACATGTTGTGGATCTGCCCCGGTCCTGCCTCGCGCAGATCGCCCGCCAGATCACCGGCCAGGGCTTCGCCGCCCACCAGGAGATGCTGCAGATGAGGCAGCACCATGCGTGCCTCGTCATTCTGCACCATCATGCGCGCCATCGAAGGCGTGCATTGCATGTGGCTGACATCATGGCGCAGGATCTGCGCGGCAAGCGAAAAGTCTTCGGAGTCAAGCTCTTGCGGGGCATTCGACAGGCGCAGCACTTCGGCCAGCGGCTTCAACCCTTCCATCACCTGTTCGGGCGCGATGCCATAATCGATAAGGCAGGCGACCTCATCCACGCCGATGCGTTTCAACTGCTCCACGCGCGCGACACCATCCTGCACCGTGCCGAACAGGCCTGAGTCCTCGAAATAGCGTTCAAAGGCGAAATCCAGGATCGCCTCCAGTTCGTCGGCGCCAAGCGCATCCAGCTGCATGTCAAAGGCGTTGTTGACGCCCTTGGGGCGTTTGAAGGCCGGGAAGGCCCAGGCGTATTGCTTGATCAAACCGGCGGCCGAGCGCAGGTAGTCCTTCATCGGCTCGCGCGCTGTCTGGCGGGCCGCCTCGCGGGTATCGGCCAGATAGGTGTGCAGCATCAAGGTGACGGTGAAATCCGCCGGATCATGCCCGGCTGCGCGCAGGGCGTCGTGGTAGATGCGGATCTTGCCTGCGACCTCGTCAATGCTTTGGCCCAGAAGGTGGGTGAGGACATGGGCGCCGATCTCTCCGGCCTCTCGCCAGGTGTCGGGATTGCCTGCGGTGGTGACCCAGACCGGCAGTTCCTTGGACACCGGGCGCGGCTGGGTGATCACCGCATGTGTGCCGCCGTCCTTGCGCGGGAAGGCGACCTCTTCGCCGCGCCACAGCCTGCGCACGGTCTCGATCGCCTCATACATGGCGGGTTTGTTGGCAGGCGGCGTGTTTTCCGGGCGCAGGATGAAATCATCGGGCTGCCAGCCGGCGGCAAAACCAAGGCCTGCCCGGCCTGCTGTCAGATTGTCGATCACCGCCCATTCCTCGGCAATGCGGGCGGGATGGTGCAGGGGGGCCACGCAGGAGCCAGAGCGCACGCCCAGGTTCTGTGTGACCGCCGCGACCGCTGCGCCGGTGACCGAGGGGTTGGGATAGGGGCCGCCAAAAGCGTGGAAATGCCGCTCTGGCGTCCAGACCGCGTTGAACCCGTGTTGATCGGCGAATTTGGCGCCTTCCAGCAGCAGGTTGTATTTGCGCGGGCCGGGGCCGTCGTCATTGCCCCAGTAGAACAGGTTGAAGTCCATCTTCCGGTCAGAGGTGGCAATCGGCCCGTTCGACAGCTGCAGGCGGCTTTCATCGCTGGAGAGCACCAGTTTGAAGCCGCGCGACAGGGTCCAGAACAGTTCGAGCACGGAAATGTCAAACGACAGGCTGGTCACCGCCAGCCAGGCATCGCCCGGTTGATGGGGGATGCGCGCGTCCATGGCGGCAAAGAAGTTCGCCACATTGCCATGACGCACCATCACCCCCTTGGGCAGGCCGGTAGAGCCGGAGGTGTAGATCAGATAGGCCAGATCCTGCCCGGTTGCGCCGCCCGTGATGGGCGTTGCGCAGGGCTGTGGCGCCTCGGGGCCATCCAGAACCAGTATTTGCGCGTCGGATGCGGGCAGGCTGCCCTGCAGCGCGCCCTGTGTCACGATGACGGCGGCGCCGCTGTCCGTGATGAAATGGGCAATGCGATCGGCTGGATAGGCGGGGTCCAGCGGCACATAGGCGCCGCCTGCCTTCATCACCGCAAGGGCGGCGACCACCAGATCGGGGCTGCGCGCCACATAGATGCCCACATGGCTGCCGGGTTTGACGCCCATATGCTGCAGCTGGGCGGCAACCCCGTTGGCGCGGGCGTCGAGTTCGGCGTAGGTGAGGCTTTGATCCTCGAAGATCAGCGCGGTGGCACCGGGGGTGCGATCCACCTGCGCCTCGAATGCCGCATGGACGGTCTGGGTCAAGTCCACCTTGGCCGAAGTCTGGTTCCAGTCGCTGATCAGCATCTGGCGCTCGGCCTCGGGCAGGATCGGCAGGTCGGCGATGGTGGTATCGCTGCCGTCTGCGGAAGAAATGGCACCCAGCACCAGTTTCAGCCGCGCGGCGAGCAGCTCCGCGGCCTTATGGTCAAGCTGGGCGCCATCCACATGAAGCGCAAGCGCCCCATCCGCCCAGGAAACGGTGGCAGCGCAGCCCGGCAGGGCCGCATCCCGTCCCAGGGACAATCCGATGCCGGGGTGATCCTGTGGCGCAAGCTCGGGCGCGCGGGCGATCAGATCCTCGGCAAAGCCGCCATATGTCCGGGCCTTCCCGATCCCAGCCTCAACCCGCTGTTCCAGGCCTGCCAGACCCTCTTGATGGTGGACCTGCAGCGGCACCCAGCCCGTGACAAGCCCGGGCCGTGGCGTCATGGTCTCGGTTGCAAGGGCGATATCCGCCGTCTCGGCTCCGGCGCTGCGCAGGGCAAACACAAGCGTGGCCGCCGCGATCTGGGCTTCAGTGAGCGCATCGGCAGCGGTGATCTCATGCCGGGTCACGCCGGTTTCGCCGGTCTTGCGCGCCAAGGGTACCGGAACCGGCTGCATCGCGGTCAGCGCCTGACGCCAATGGGCCTCGCCCGCCTGGGTCGCAGCCAGGGCGGCGGTGATCTCATCGCTGTCTTGCGCATCGAGCGCAGGCAAGAGATCGCCGGTTGCGCAGAGATCCAGCACGGACAGGCTGCGCCCGGATGTATCGGTGATCCCGGCAAGGCGCAGGGCACCACTGCCGCAGGCCACGGTCAGGCCATCATTGGTATTCTCCAGCACCTCACCCGGCGCTGCATCACCTTCAATCGCTTCGGCACGCGACACCAGAAGGATCCGGTCGCCTATTGTGATCTTGGGCGCCGACAGGGGGTTCCAGTAGCCGCCAAAATCAAGCGCGCACACCAGGCGGGACAGCTCTGCCGCGGGCCTCGTGAAATCCAGACGCGCCCCGGCGGCGGGTCGGTCGGCGCGGGCAAAATAGCTGCGCTGGCTCAGATCCTGGGGCTGTCGGTTGAGGCTGCCTGTTTCAAGCTGCTCGATCACCTCGCCAAAACTGTCCATTGCGGCGGCGTAGCATTTGGAGTTGAGGCTGAAGGCGGTCTCATCCCCGGCCACATCGAACAGGCGCTGCGCGAGGATATCGCCCTCGTCGATACCGCCTTCGATCATGTGCCAGGTGATGCCGTAGTCGCGCGCGCCCTCGATCAAGGCCCAGTTCGGCGCATTGAGACCGGCATAGCGCGGCAGCGGGCCATCGTGGAAATTCACCGCGCCCTTGGAAGCCTGTTTCAGCACCGCGTCGGGGATCACCCGCAGGTTGGCGATGGAGAGAAGCCAGTCAAACCCGCCCGTTAACTCTTTTAGATCATTAGGTTTTGCAAGAACGATGATCCCCTTTTTGGCAGCCCAGCTCTGGATTGCCTCATCCTGAGAGACAACCGCGCGGATGATGTGGCCGCGCGCCAATAGCGCATCGCCGCAGCCGACGGCGAGGGATTCATTACCAATGATGACCGAGGAAAAAGGGGTCATTTCTGCTCCTCCGGGAAGGGGGTGTGAAGGCGCGTTTCACGTTTGGATGGTTTGCGGCGGATCATCGCGCGTAGGGCGTGCAGGATCAGATCACGCAGGAAATGGGGGGCATCGGCGGCCGGTTTTCCCTGGACCAGGCGCCTGAGCCCATAAAGGCCGGTGCCGCTGATCCGAGCCAGGGTTGCCAGCGCGGCATAGATCACGCCGTGGGTTTTCACGAAGTAATGCAGGCGCGAGTCGAACCAATAGGGCGGGGTGCGCCCCCAGGATTTCATTCCAGTCGAGGCAGAGCCGATATGGGCCACCGTGCTGGTCGGCACGTAATGGGTGCGCCAGCCAGCGCGGGCGGCGCGGTGGCAGAGATCGGTTTCCTCAAAGTAGAGGAAGAATGTCTCGTCAAAGCCGCCGATCTCTTCGATCACCTCGCGGCGGATCATCAGGCTGGCACCAGCGGTCCAGTCCACCTGGGTTTCGGCCTGGGGGATATCCATTGCCACGACCGCATGCCGCAAGAGGCGCGTGATGATCCCGGTGCGGGCGGCCATCTCGAACTCCCCCGCGATCGAGGGGAAGCGGAAGGCAGTGCGGTGCGGCTCGTGATCGGTGCCATGCACGAAAGACCCCGCCAAGCCCGCGCCGGGACTTGCCATCAGGAAATCGCGCAGGCGCGAGATGGTTTCCCCTTCGACGAAGGCATCCGAATTCAACAGGTAGTAGAACCCTGGCGCGCTGCCATCGGGCAGGCCAGCCGCCATGCCGATATTCATGCCGGCACCGAAGCCACCGTTCACCTCTGAGCGGACCAGGCGGACCTTGGGACTGTCGAGCCACCCCCGGCTGGCTGCCCCCTTTTGCAGCTCCTCCCAGGAGGTGTCGCCCGAGCCGTTCTCCACGATCACCAATGCGCCCGGCAGGTCTTCCATCTCTGCCAGCGCGGCCTCGGCGGCCTGCAGGGTCATCTGCGGCGTGCGGTAGTTCAGGATGATGGTCAGCACGCTGTTGCGGGCATGATCATCGTCGCTGAAACGGGGGGCAGGGGTGGAACTCATGGTGTTACTCCGCCGCCTGCGGGTGGGCGCCGTGCCCGATCGCGGCGCTTTCGGCGCGGTCCAGGCGCGCTTTGACCTCTGTCGCCAGCACGCTCACATTGGGGACCAGCACCATGCTGTCATGATCGCCGGGCACTTCGACCACCTCAAGGCGGGGGGCCCAGCGGGTCCAGTCGTTGTCGGGGTAGACATATTCCCGTTCCGCACTGACAAAGCGCCCGTTTGAGACCGGCCAGTGCTGATCCAGAGGCGGTCGCAGCAGGGTCATGTCGCCGTCCCAGGGCTGCAGATCATATGCGGTGATGGCGGCGCGGAAGGCCAGTTCGATCCGGCGGTTGTTGAAGGCGGGTGTGGCGCCGGTTTCGACCGGGTTTGCCTGACGTTTCCGGATCTCCCAGGCGATGCGGTTGCGGGCCCATTCGGTCAGGTAAGACGGCCCCTTGCGGCGCAATTCCTGCAGTTTGATCAGCGCCTTGTCCTTGCGGGTGAGGCTTGGGCGAACCGGCAGCGGCGTATCCAGGAGGATCAGGGCGGCGGTCGCCTCTCCACCGGCCTGCAACTGCTGTGCCATCTCATAGGCGGTGATGCCGCCGCCCGAAAAGCCACCCAGAAGATAGGGGCCTTCGGGCTGGATCTGCCTGATTTCATTCAGGTAATCTCTTGCGGCCCGGTCTATGCGATCATGCGGCGCATCGCTGCCGATCAGCCCGCGTGCCTGCAGCCCGTAGACCGGGCGATCCGTCCCCAGCAGCTGCGCCAGATGGCGCAGGTTCAACACGTTGCCGAACATGCCCGCGACGATGAAGAAGGGCCGCCGCCCGGTGCCATCGCCCGGATGCAGCTTGACCAGATGGGTGAAGGCGGGCGTTGCACTGTCGCTCTTGTCGGCGTCTGGCGATTCGGTACTGACACCACCGCCGGTGCGGGCGATGATCCGTTCGGCCAGGCTGGCGACGCTGGGCGCCTCGAACAGCAGCGACAGCGGGAATTCCACGTCATAGTCTCGTTTGATCTGCGCAAAAAGACGCACGGCGATCAGCGAGTGCCCGCCAAGGTCAAAGAAACTGTCCCGCGTGCCCACCTGCGCAACCCCCAGAAGGGTCTGAAAATGCGCGGCCAACCGGTCCTCGACAGGGTTTGCCGGGGCGACGTAATCCGTATCCAGATCCGGGCGCTCGAAGCTCTGGGTCTCTGTTTCGGGACCCGTGGCACTCATGCTCGCCTGGACGATCAACTCAGGCAGGTCAAGCGAGGAGACCACCACCTGCGACAGCGACGCCTCCTGGCAGGCGGCCAAAGCCCGGCTCAGGGCCTCTCCGCCTTCCTCGGCACGGATGCCTTGCGCGATATTGTGCTGCAGGCGCCGTTCCTCGGGCGACAGGGGCTGGCTCGTGCTGTTGCGCGCCATTGCGATAGCGGTGGCGCTGACGTCTGCCGGGATGGCGACAGCGGTATCGAAACCCGTACCAAGCCGCTGCATGCGGAAGCCTTCGACCTCGACCAGCACTTGCCCGGCTTCATCGCTGAGGGTGACATCAAACAGCGCGCTATCGGCCTGGCCCTCGTCACCCGCGGCAAGGCGCATATGGCTGTGGATCACCTTGCTGAGCGGTGCATGGATGCGAATGGCGCGGTAGGACATCGGCACCCAAAGGGTATCGGTGCCATAACCCGGTGCCAGCGCGATGGCCCAGCCGGTCGCCAGATCCAGAAGGCCCGGATGCAGCACGGCAGCATCCTCTTCCGCCTCTTCGGCCAGGCGCAGGGTGGCAAGACCTTCGCGATCGCCAAAGGCCATCTGCCGCAACACCTGCCAGCGCGGGCCAAAGGTGAGATGCGCCTCCTGCGGGGAGCGCAGGCGCACGCCCGGCTGCGCCTGTTCAGGTCTGCAGCGGTGTTCTATGGCTTCAACAGCGACGGTGTGCGACGGGGGCTGCGTCATATAGGCGGCCATTGCCTCGGCATGCAGCGCATAGCCGTCTCCGGCTTCACTGTAAAACGACAGCGCATAGCCCTCTTCCTGTGCAACCAAGCGGATCAGCAGCTCGGCGGGGCGGTCTTCGGCCACCACCAGCGGGCGCAGAAAGTAGAGATCGCGCAGCTCCATGGCGGGAAGCTGTGCATCCTCGGACTGTCCGAGATCGGCCAGCGCCTCGACCGCCAGTTCGATATAGCCGGTGCCGGGTAGGACGGCAGTGCCATCCTTGGTGCGGTGCTCGTCCAGAAGCCAGTGCTGGCGGGCGTCAAGCCGGGTGCGAAAGACCCGGTTGCCCGCGCCATCAAAACCCGCACTGTCCAGAAGCGGCTGATCACAGGGGGCGGCTTCGCTTGGGCCCCTATCGCCTTGCCGTGCAGCCAGGGCATCAGAGGCCATGCCCGCATCGGCCCAGACACCCCAGTCCACCGCCACGACGCGGGTCTTGCCGCCCTTTCGATGGGCGGCATAGGCATTGAGGTATTCATTGGCAGCGACGTAATCGAGCTGACCGGCAGGGGTGGTCACCGTCGAGGAGGAGGAAAACAGCACCATCAGATCAAGGCTGTCATCGGGGAAGAGCGTATCAATCACCCGCAAGCCGCTGACCTTGGGGGCCAGAACCTTGGCGATCTGTTCGTCCGATTTGGCCAGCAGCGGCGCATCGTCGATCGTGCCCGCGCCATGGATCACGCCGGTGAGCGGGCCGAACTGCGCTTCGGCGGCCTGCACCGCCGTGCGCATCTGGCCGGAATTGCAGACATCGGCCGCCAAGGGCAGCACTGTACCTGTGCCGATCTCCTCCAGCGCCTGGATCGCGCGGATGCGTTTTGCAATATGGTTGGCCGGGCTGTGGCTGCGCAGGTACAGCGCCCAGCTGTCCCGCGCAGGCAGGCCCTCGCGGGAGATCAGCACCACATTGGCCGCATACTGCGTCATCAGGTGGCGTGCGACGGTCAGGCCGATGCCGCCGTAGCCGCCGGTGATCAGGTAGGTGCCGCCCTGTTTGAAGGCAGGTTTGGCGGCTGGCGCCTCGGCGCCGGGCAAGGGAAGGGCGCGCCAGTCCTTTTCATAGCGCTTGGCACCGCGCCACAGGGCGGAGGCCGTGCCGGGCTCTGCCAGCATCTCTTCCAGCAGACGGTCTGTAATGTCGTTTGTGGTCTCACCCCGCAGCCGCGCCAGCAGGCCCTCGGGTGGTTTCGGCAGTTCGATATCTACAGTGGTGCAGGTGATCCCCGGCAGCTCGCGTGCCATCATCCGCGCAGGTCCCGCGATCAGCGCCTTTTCGGGGTGGGGCAGGGGTTCATCCCGCAGCTGGGCCGCGCCGGTGGTGAAGACGGTGACATGGAGCGGCTGGGCCAGATCCAGGCTGCCCAACTCCTGCGCCAATGCGGTGAGGGAATGAAAGCCCATCTCAAGATTGCGATCAAAGAAAGAAGAGCCTGGGCGGAAGCTTTCGCCATCGGTCACCAGCCAGAAATGTGCGATGCGACTGGGAAGGAGATCCGCGCGCTCCAGATCGGCCAGAAGCTCGGCATAGCCTGCGCGCCCCTGTTCGGGCGCCAGCACATAGGAGGTGGGCGACAGCTGCGCATAGGTATCGCCGGGCCGCACGCGCACAACCGGGTGTCCGGCGTCCTCCAGCCGCGCGGCGACCTTGGCAGCGGCGCCGGTGTCATCTTCGAAGATCAGCCAGCGCTGTGGGTCCTGGTTCAGCTCGCTTTGCACATCCAGCGCGCAATCGGCCAGGCGGGGACGCCAGATCGGGCGATAGCCCCAATCCGCAATGTCGTCACGGCGGGCGGGCAGGGCGGTCTCTTCGAGAAGTGCCGCGTTGCCAGGTTCGATGAAATAGCGGCTGCGCTGAAAGGCATAGGTGGGCAGGGACAGGCGATGGCGCTGGGCCTCGCCCCAGATCTGATCCCAATCCGCCTCGTACCCGCAGGCCCAGAGCCGCCCGATGACGCCAAAGAAATAGGCATCATCCATCATCTGCTGATCCGGGTGCCGCAGCGAGCTGAGCACCTGTCCGGGGGCCACGGCGGGTGCCATCTGCGCAAGCGCGCTCAGTGCCTTGCCGGGACCGACCTCCAGATAGATGCGGCCCGGCACCTGTGCCAATGTGTCGATGCAGGTCGCGAACATCACCGTGCCGCGCAGCTGGCGCACCCAGTAGTCGGGATCGGTGGCCTCTTCTGCGGTCAGCAGGGTGCCGCTGCGGTTCGACATGATCGGCATCTGCGGCGGTGACAGGGTGAGCCCCCGCAGGAAGGCGCCATATTGATCGAGGATGCCGTCCAGCATTCGCGAATGGGCGGCGATGTCGATCTGGATGCGCTGGTGATCCACGTCGCGCGCTTTCAGGGTCTCAGCCAGCCGGTCCAGCGCGGCCTGCGGGCCGGAAACTGCGGTGAGATTGGGCGCATTGACGCTGGCAATGTCGAGGTCATCGCCGATCAGCGCCTGCACCTCTGCCAGCGGCAGCGAGATCGACAGCATGCCGCCCGCAGGCACCGTATCAAACAGCTGACCCCGCAAGAAAACCAGATCGATGCAATCTTCGAAGGATAGCACACCCGCCAGACAGGCGGCGGTGTTTTCGCCCATGGAGTGCCCGACCAGCGCCGCGGGACGCACGCCCCAGCTGATCCAGAGCTGCGCCAAGGCGTATTCCACGATCATGATGAGCGGCAGCTGTGCAGAGGGCTTCTGAAGTGCTGCGTTTGCGGCTTCTTCCTCACCCTCTTCCGGCAGCCAAAGCGTGCGGATGTCGTAATCGAGCTTGGCCTGCAGGTGATCCAGCCCGCGGTCCATCCAATCGGCAAAGACCGGCTCGGTCTCGTATAGGTCGCGCGCCATGCCCGCATATTGCGCACCGCCGCCGGGGAACATGAAGACCACCTCGGGCGTATCGCCGAGGTGATCATGGGTAAAGACCTGACGCGGATCGCCCGCCTGCAACAGGTCTGCGGCCTCGGTCGCTGTTTCGGCCACCACCACGCGGCGCTTGGCAAAGCCCCGGCGGCCTTCCTTCAGGGTATAGGCCACATCGGCCAGGTTCGCATTCGGGTTGGCCCGCAGCCAGTCGGCCAGCGCGGAGGTGTTGCCATCCAGCGCGCCTTTGCTGCGCCCTGACAGGCACAGCACATGGAAGGGAAAATCGCTTTCCTCTGATGCGCCGCGTTCGGGGGCTTCCTCCAGGATCACATGGGCATTGGTTCCGCCCACCCCCAAAGCGTTGATACCCGCGCGACGCGGCCCCTTGTGGGGCTGCCAGTCGGTCAAAGCGGCGTTCACCTTGAAGGGTGAGGTCTCAAAATCGATGGCGGGGTTCGGTGCCTCATAGCCAAGGGATGCGGGGATCTGCCGGTGTTTCAGCGCCAGAGTGGTTTTGGCAAGGCCCGCTACCCCGGCGGCGGTATCGAGATGGCCGATGTTGGTCTTGACCGAGCCGATCCGGCAATAGCCGACCTCATCCGTCGTGTCGCGATAGGCTTCGGTCAGGGCGGTGACCTCGATCGGGTCGCCCAGGTAGGTGCCGGTGCCGTGGCACTCCACATAATCGATGGTGTCGGCGGGCACATCCGCTGCCGCCAGTGCCTTGCGCACCGCTGCGGCCTGTCCACCAACCGAAGGGGCCAGGTATCCGGCCTTGTCGGCACCGTCGTTGTTGATGGCAGAGCCTTTGATCACGGCCCAGATGTGGTCGCCATCGGCGATGGCATCCTCCAGACGGCGCAGCGCAACCGCACCGGCGCCAGAGCCAAAGACCGTGCCTTGCGCGCGGTGATCGAAGGCGTGGCAGTGCCCATCCGGCGACAGGATCTCGTTTTCCTTGTATAGGTAGCCGCGCCCCTGCGGCAGTTCGATGGTAACGCCCCCCGCCAGCGCCATGCCGCATTCGCCTTCGCGCAGGGCCTTGCAGGCGTAGTGAATCGCCACCAGAGAGGTCGAACAGGCGGTCTGGATGTTGACCGATGGCCCCTTCAGGTCAAAGACATGGCTGACGCGGGTCGACAGGAAATCCTTGTCGTTGCCGGTGTGACGCAGCAGGAACATGCCCACATCGTCCACCAGATCGGGGTTGGAGCAGATGTTGAAATAGAAATAGCTGCCCATGCCACAGCCCGCATAGACGCCGATGGGGGCATCAAGGCTTTCGGGTGGGTGGCCTGCATCCTCCATGGCGGTCCAGGCGACCTCCAGGAACTTGCGGTGCTGTGGGTCCAGGATAGCGGCCTCTTTCGGGCTGAATCCGAAGAATTCCGCATCGAAGGTATCATAGCCCTGCAGCCGTGCGGCAGCTGGCACGTAGTTGGGATCCGCGATATGCGCTGGGCGCTCTCCGTTGGCCAGCAAGCTGTCTTCATCCAGCACTTCGATGCTTTCGACGCCGTCGCGCAGATTGTCCCAGAAGGCCGCTGCCGATCCGGCACCGGGCAGATCCACCGATAGTCCAACGATGGCAATGTCACCCGAGTAAGTCCGGGCCTTGCTTTGGCTGTTGTCTTGAGCGTCCAACTTGGTTTTCACCCTTTGCGCATCGTTCCTGCCAAAGACCTGCTGCGCAACAAAAGTGGAGCGCTGATGCAGTGTCCTGTCAACCCCAATCGATTCCCCAGGCCACTGTGTCCTTCGCGGTGCTTGCGAAAGCCGACCTGCACAACCCAATTGCCTTGCGACAAACTGATCAACATATGCGGCCAAGCTATGAAGGGATGGTGACCAAATATGCCAGAAAAGGGAAAAAATTGCGGCAGCTCAGGCTGCCGGACTGTCAGAGAAGGCTGCGCGGGCCGGTTTCACTGCCCTGTGGCGCCATCGCTTGTTGGCCGTCAAACAGGCTGCGTTTGGCGCAAAACAGCTTTGGATCGCGCAGGCGTTCCGCATAACCCAGGACTGAACCCGCGCAGAGCCAGGTGATCGGTATCAAGGTGTCGTTGAGCAGCATATCCGCAAGGGTTGCCGCCAGGATCAGGGCAATGGGCGTGGCATAGGGGGACAGCGGTTCTGTCCGGGAGCGGCGCATCTCCAGCCCCAGCAGGAAAATCGGCAGGGTGAGCAGGCCCATTTCGGCGATATAGCCAAGCCAGCCGAAGGTGCCAAAGGTGATGATCCAGCGCCCATCCGGGATCGAGACGATCCGCCCGGTCTCCAGGTCGCGCACCAGATTGCGGCCCCATCCGCCCCATCCGAACCAGGGTCGCTCGGCGGCGCGCTGCAGCATCAAGGCTTCATTGTCGAACCGGTAGCCCAGTGATTGGGCGCGGTCGGCGCTGATTGCCTCGGCCTGGGCCAGGATCGCATCCGTCGGGATCAGGCCAAGATTGCGCAGCATCGGGTAGGTGATGGCGAGCAAGGCAATCAGCACCGCAAGGCGGATCTGCCAGCGGGGCGACGCAAGGGCCACGATGGGAACGATGGCCAGGCCGTAGGCCAGCGAGGCCAGGCTCTTGCAGAGGATCAGCACGGCAAAGAGAAACAGCGCGGCCAGGGCGAACCGGGTGCGGTCCTGCTGCTTTGCCGCGCGGGCCAGGGCGGTGGCGGCCACCACGCAGGAGAAGATGAACAGGGCAAGCCACAGCGCGTGGGGCAGGAACACGATCGGTCGAAAGCCGCCCTGGCGCATCATTTGGGAAAAGTCGTGCTGGAAAAATCCGTAGATCCAGGTGTTGAGCTGCGGGCTGAAACGCACCTCGAAGAGCGCGGGCAGGCTATAGGCCACCCCGGCAACACAAAGCGCGATCAGTAGTTCCCTTTGTCCCTTTTCGTCCGACAGGTAGCGCCTTGCCAGCAGGAAGGGCATCAGCAGGATGATCTGATTGATCACCACCGAGCCCAGATCGCGCCACCTGAGACCGGGCAGCATATCGGTCAGGAAGATGATCGGGTCGGAGCTTTGCAACACTCGGAACAGGATCGGGTCTGAGTTGGTCAGAACGGTGGGGATCACGCAGGTCACGAACAGCAAGACCAGAAGCCGCGCGACCAGGGGGCGCGGCCAGAGCGGCACCGGCCTGCGCAGCAGCAGGGCGCACAGAAGAAAGGCCACCACCGAGGGAATGGAGAACTTGTCCATATCCGGCACCAGTGGCAGGTCGAACTCGGCCAGCGGGGGCAGCAGGAGATAGCCACCAATCAGGCACCACAGGATCGCGCGCTCTAGCGGCAGGCGCAGGAACAGGACGAGGCTGACCAGGGGCCAGCTGATCAGCATCAGATATGCCAGAGGATTAGGCATCGGCGCGGAGGGCCTTTGGCGGTCTGTGTCGCGTGGCCTGCAGTGGCCGGTGCGCGAAAATGGTGAGCGAAAACGGGTGAATGGAAACGGGCGGTTGCCCCGTTGTGTTCGCGCCAGTTTAGGCGGTCTTCAGTCGGATGTCCTGTCCAATTGCGTAATCCGGTAAACGGATGGCACGAATGCCACGTTCTTTTCCCCCGTGGGGCGTTGTTACTGGTTTGGAAAGCTCCGGACAGCTATCAGATGCTGGGCAGGCAAGGATGAATGTCAGGTGTATTTCGAATTTCATAACACGAGGATCGCGATCAACATTGCTGATCGGCCCCATTTGGAGCGCGAAGTGCTGGCACGTTTTGGCGATGGTCGTGGCTTTGCCCTGGCGACGGTCAACCTAGATCACCTGGTGAAACTGGGGTGCGATGACGCCTTTCTTGCGGCCTATGCGGCGCAGGATCTGGTGGTGGCAGACGGGCGTCCGGTGGTTTGGCTGTCTCAGCTTGCAGGCAGGCCCCTGGAGCTGATGCCCGGTTCCGATATGGTCGTCCCGCTGTGCCGACTGGCGGCACGGGCGGGGGTGCCGGTTGCCTTGGTGGGCAGCACATCAGAGGCGCTTTCGGATGCGGCCGAGGCCTTGTGCGACAAGGTGCCCGGATTGGATATGGCCTTGTGTCATGCGCCCTCCGGCGCCTTTGATCCCATGGGAGACGAGGCGGAGCTGATCCTGCGGACCCTGGACCAGAAGGGCGTCCGCCTGTGCTTTCTTGCACTTGGCGCACCAAAGCAGGAGATGCTGGCCGCAAGGGGGAAGACCCTGGCGCCGGGCGTCGGATTCGCCTCGGTGGGCGCGGGCCTGGATTTCCTGGGCGGACATCAGCGCCGGGCGCCGCTATGGATGCGCAAACTGGCGTTGGAATGGCTCTGGCGGGCGCTGAGCAGTCCCGCGCGCATGGTGCCGCGCTATCTGAAGTGCTTTGCCATTCTGCCGGCCCAGATCCGCCATGCGCTGCGGCTCAGGCGCCAGTAGGCGCGGGCTTCGTCGTTCGGGGCAGTTTTCCTTCACTGGCCGTAGCGCTCCCGCGCCCGCAGGTGCCCCGGCTGCGCCGGTTTCCCTTGGCGGCCTTGGGCCCGGCGCCGCACGTTGTGCGGCGCGGTTGCTTCCGGCGGTAGACCTTGCGTCTGGTGCGAAAGCAGCGCGCAGGGCGCGCTGCCGGGCCCAACGGGAGAGGGGCAGTCCGTGACTGTTCCGATCCGGGCGGGAGGGGCTGCGAAATCGGGTGACCTGGTTGCTATCCTGGGGTCTTGTATTCCAGAATGCTGCGAGAGCGGCCAAGCAAGCGGTTCCAGTGGTACTCCAATACTCCGAGAGCCTCCGGGAATTTCCCCAATACCGTGAAAAAACCCTGCTCACCCCCCATGCGCCGGGCCAGCCTTAGGATCTGCAACGGATAGGCGGTAAAGCCGATCAGTGCCCATGGGGTGACCAGAGCCGCGAACAGCAGACCCAATGGCAGAACGCAGCCCCATATCAGCGCGCGGCGGGTTTCGCGCACCCAATGCCGCTCGGGCGGCATGCCGTGTAAGGTCGCGCCTTCGGCAAAGGCGTGCCCGGCCCGCCGGGCCCGCTTTGCCCATTGGCCAAACCGCAGGATCTGAGCGTCATGCCGGGTCATCTCGGCCTCCAGGCGCCAGATCCGCCATCCCGCCTGGCGCAGGCGCAGGCACAATTCCGGCTCTTCCCCGGCAATCAGACCTTCGCGATAGCCGCCGACGGCCTGCAGCGGCGCCTGCCGCATCAGCGCATCGCCGCCGCAGGCCAGGGCTTCGCCTGTGGGCGTGTCCCATTCCGCATCGCACAGGCGATTATAGACCGATGCCTCAGGGTGCACTTCCCGGCGTCTGCCACAGACCACGGCAATATCCTCATGCGCCGCCAGAAAGGCGCGGGCGGTGGTGATCCAGTCCCGATCCACCACGCAGTCGCCATCGACGAATTGCACCAGCGCCTCCCGGTCGTCTCCCGCATCCTGTGCCGCCGGTGGTGCTCGTCTTGCCAGCGCCGCAAGGCCAGCATTGCGGGCGCGCGCTGCCGTGAAGGGGCGCGTCATGTCGAGTTCCACCACCTCGGCGCCCAGGGCTTGGGCCGCTGCGACCGATCCGTCGCTGGAGCCGCTATCCACATAGACAAGCCGCCGCACCTGGCCGCGGAGGGAGGCAAGGCACCGTTTCAGCCGCGCGCCTTCGTTGCGTCCGATCACCACGGCATCGACTGCCAGGCGAGTGCCGTCCCGGGTGCTTGCTTCACCCGCCTTTGATCCGGTCTTCATCATGACGGCGCCTGCGTCCCTTCCGCGCGCAGATAGCTGCTATAGGTGTCGGAGCGGCTCAGGAACCCGAGATCCTGTAAGGCCTCGATTGTCGGGCCTTGGCGCGCCGTTTCCGACCAGAGCGAGAGATCCGGTGTCTTGGACAGGACCGAGAGGCGCAATTGGTCCTCTCCATGTTCAATCGCGGCGGTTTCGACCGACTGCCGGTCCCTGGCCAGGGGATCATTGGCGAATTTATAGTGTTTCAGCAGCGCGGTCATCGGGGCGACATCGACGCCGGTTGCCGCGTGGGGGTGCACCCCGGCCGTCACTCCGGTGCCCACAAAGACCAGCGGGTGTTTGCTCAGGCAGCAGTTTTCGCCAAAGACCTTGGCGCGAATGCCGCCAAACCGCACCCTTGGTGGAGCGCTGCCGTCTGCCGCGTTTGGGCGGTTCTGGTTCAGGAAATAGCTGAGACCGGTGGCAGGCGCATGATAGTCGAAAGAGGAGACCTCGCTCAGATCATAGCAGTCAAAACTGTGAAGGACCTCGCCATAGGGCATTTGGGCGACCTCTGACAGGGACCTTTGAGGAAACATCTCCAGCATCTGCGCCATCATGGCCGTATGCCCCTGGCGCTGCAGGTAACGGATCAGGCCGGCCAATCCGATTTCCTGGCGGCCTTCGAAGTCGAAGATCTCGTCCATATCCACGATCAGGCACCAGCGATCCCTGGCATAGCGACCTGCGGCAAAGCTGCGGAACATGTTTTCAAACTGCCCCCATGGGAGGGTCGATTGCACGATGGCAGTGCCGGGCTGCTGCCGGATCCGCTCGATCGTGTCGTCTTCAGAACCGTTGTCAAAGAAGACAAAATGCCGAATGCCCAGGCTTCGGTAATGGTCGAAGAAGGCTTCAAGATAATAGCTGCCATCGCGCACCAGCGCGATCAGGGTCACCTCATCCGGATTGGCAAAGGTGCTGCGCGGCCCATGCAGGTGGCGCAAGGAGGCGCGAAACCGCAGATGCGTGAAAACCTGTCGCACCCGCTTGTGCAGTCGCCGGGCGAAGGAGGTCTCGCTGGTGATATCCTTCATGGGCCTTGGTTCTGCATTGCTGTCCTGTGTCACACCCTACGGTTTGTCGGCCCTGCGGGGCAAGGGGCTCGGTCGCCCGGCCAGTGGTTATGGTTGCGCCAACATTTTGCTTTTCCTATCGAATGCGTCAGCCTAAAGTTGAGATGCGCCGCAAATCAGGCGCTTGGGGGGCGCGAGGAATGACGCAGGATCTGACCGTATTGGTGGGGGATGTCGGAGGCAGCAATACGCGGCTGGCCCTGGCCGGAGCGGAGATCGGAGTGACGGGTCTCAAGCATTTTGCCAATGACGGGTTTGCCAGCCTCGATGATGTATTGGCGGCCTATTGTAGGCAGCCGGATATGCCGCCTTTGCACGGATGCTGCCTGGCCGTTGCCGGTCCGGTCTATGGCGATGCCTATCGGTTGACGAACAGGGATTGGCAGGGAACGGCGGCTGATCTTGCCAGCGCGCTGCCGCTTGAGCCGGGCGGGCAGGTCCATGTGGTCAATGATCTTGCCGCCCTCGGGCATGCCTTGCCGGTCTTGATGCCGGGGCAGCTGTCGTCGCTGCGACCGGGGCGCCAGACGGGGGAGCAGGCGCTGGTTGCCGGGGTCGGGACCGGGTTCAATGTGGCGCTTTCGGTGGCGGGGCGCACGATCGAGGCGGAACTGGGCCATGCCAGCTTGCCGGAGCCTGTGGTGCGGGAATTGACACGCCTATTGCACCGCGATCCCAAGGAGTTTCCAAGTGTCGAAGAGCTGTTCTCGGGCCGTGGCCTGGTGCGCCTGCACAGTGCCATGGGCGGCGATCCGTCCGAAGGCGGTGCCGAGATCGTCGCGGCCTTCGAGGCGGGTGCAACGCATCCGGCACAGCAGAGCGTCACCGCCTGGGCGCGGCTTCTGGGGCTGTTTGCGCGGGAACTGGTGCCTGCCTATATGCCCGGACAGGGGATCTTCTTCGCCGGCAGCGTGGCGCGCGGCGTCTTGTGCACCGATGCGCGTACGGGCTTCCTGTCTGCCTTTGCCGAGCCGCAGGGCAAGCTTGCCGATCGCTGTGCTGCACTGCCGCTTTGGCTGATCACCGATGATGCCGCCGGGGTCAGCGGAACCGCGCGCTATGCGCTGGAGGCGGCCAAGGCCCGGCTTGGAGCGCTGGCACCGGCGTGAGTGGGCGGCCTGAGCGGGCACAGGCTGCGCCACCCTTCGTTGCAGGCAGGTCTCAGTAATCCCGTTTGAAGAAAAGGCCGACACCGGATTCGCCTTCGCTGTCGACCGTTCCGGTGACAGAGAGGCTGTCGGTCAGATCCAGGTTGAGGCTCAGCTCGCTTTGACCGCGGGTGTTCACATCCACATCCGTATAAAGGTTCTCGGAGAGGTATCCGCCCAGGCCCAGCCGCCCCGCGCCGATCCCGTCAAAGCCGAAATCGGCATCATCTGCTCCGGTGCCTTCGCGCAGGGTCTCCTGGGTCTTGCCGCCACGACCGCTCAGCGTCAGGGCAGAGGAGGCCAGACGCGCCAGGGCCAGCGGGGACAGATCCTTGATGTTGTCCCCGAACAGCAAGAGCGCCAGGGCTTCTTCGCTGGGCCGGGGGGGATCGGAAGTGACCTTGATGTCGGGCGCATCCGTGGGCCCCGAGATTTCCAGCGTCGCGCTGCCCTGTTCCGTCTGGGCGCTGGAGCGGAACTCCAGGTAGGGGGTGAGGTCACCCAGAAGCGTCACCTGCCCGTCATCCAGGGTCAGGCGGCGGCCCAGAATGTCGAAACTGCCCCGGATCAGCCCGATCTGGCCGGAGGGGACAGGGGCAGCGGTTGTGCCCTGCAGGTGAATGCGCCCGCCAAGTTCCGCGCGCAGACCGCGTCCCCGGGCAAAGATCTTGCCCGGCGCATCGATCACCACGTCCAGCGCCGTCGTGCTGCGTCCTGCGGCGGCAGCGCCCTGTTCGGCCGAGGCAATCAGCCCGGCGCGGGCGCGTGTGGCCTGCACGGCGGCGGGGGCACCGATATGCTGGATCGGAGGGATCGGTGCCGCGGTGACAGAGCCACCGGTGGCATTGAGGTTGAGATTGGTCTCTCCCACGTCGATCCGCCCGGCTAGGCGGGAGGCACCGCTCAGGGCCCCGTTCAGGCCAAGGCGCCCGTTGAGGCGGGTATCATAGCTCAGATGATCGCTCATCAGCAGATCCGACAGCAGAATGGTCAGATCCGCCTGATAGGGGGCGGTCAGCGCCACCGGACCCGAGAGCCGCAGGGTACCGCTTTTGCCGGGTTCGGCTGACAGGTTTAGAAGGGCGCGGGCGTTTTGCAGGGAGATCTGTGCGTCGATCTCATCGACGCGCTGCCCGGCGGCAGGCAGCGCCAGGGTGGCGCCGCTGGTGGTTACGGTTCCGGTCAGGTTGTGCAGCGTTGGCAGGCCGGTCATCGCCAGATCAAACCGGGCCAGCCCCTTGGCCAGATTGGGCTTGATGAAGGGATTGGCGCCCTCCAGCCGCAATTGCCCCGTGGCAACCATATCGAGCTCTCCGCGCGGCTCGGAATAGCTGCCGGTCAGCGTGGCGCTGGCCTCGGCCGGGGCGGTTGCCTGGGCGTTCAGGTCCCAGATCCCATCCTGGCGGCGCGCCGATCCAGTGGCGGTCAGCGCCCCTGCCAGTTCCGGCACGAAGCGCTGCAAGTCGTTCAGGGCGGCCTCGAAGGTGAATTCGGCCTGGCCATCGACTGTCACGCTACCATTCAGCACAGCCGAGGAGGAATTTGGTCCACGCAGCGCGGCCTGGCCTGACAACTGGTCACCGCTGCGGGTCAGATCGGCGGAAACCTCCAACGGTCCCGGCGCCTCTGGGACAAGTCGTTGTAGGTCCTCCAGCCGTGCGGCAAGGGACAGCTGTCCGGACCGGCTGTCCAGGCGGCCGCTGGCCTGGGCGGTCAGCACCGCGCCCTCCAGTGTCATCTGATCGATGCGCAGGCCCGTCTCGTTCCGCGCGGCGCGCAGCACGAGGCTGGTGGTGCCGGGCAGGACCGTGTCAAGTTGCGCCAAGCCGCTCTTGAGATCCTGCCCTGTGAGGGTCAGATCGATGTCAAACGCCCCGGACAACGGGGTGAGCGCGCCGCCCACTTTGGCCTCGGCCCTGCCACCCAGGGGGCGCCCAGCCAGATCGGCAAATCGCGCAAGATCGCCGGATGCGGCATCCAGCTGCGTGATGATGGTGAGATCACTTGCAAGCGCAGAGATCGCCAGATCGCCGGCCGCGCGGAGGTCGGCCCCTGTCAGGGTCATATCGGTCAGGGTCAGCGCATCTGCCCCTGCGGTGCTGAGGTGTGTGGTCAGGGCAAGACTGTCCCCAATCGCGCGGGCAAGGCCGGGGTCCTGCGGCTCGACACCTTCGAGCGCCAGGCTCAGATCGCCCTGCAGATCCCGGTTCCCGTTGCTGTCGACTGTGTCCCCGAGGGTGCCGACGCCCTGCAGGCGCGCCTCTTTCAGGCGCAAATCCGGGTGGGTGAGCTGCCGCAGGCTGCCCTGCAGGGACCAATCCCCGGCTTCGGTCTTTTGGGCGTGGATCTCTGCCCCGGCCAGCGTCGTGGCACCACCTGGCACCGGCAGGAGGATCTGTGCCGCGCCCGCAGGCGGCGTGATCGTGGCCTTGATGTTTGCGGTGCTGAGCGCCCCTTGCGCCGTGCTGGCAAGGGATCCGGTCAGACGCAGCGCATCGGTGGTCAGCACCAGGGTGTCCAGCGTCACACCGCCGCCCGTTTCTGTCTGTCCGCGTGTTACAAAACGCAGGCCCGGGCCAAAGAAGCTGCGATAATCAGGCTGCAGCAGCGGATCGATATTGCCGCCAAGATCGGCATAAAAGGCAATCCCTGTTGGCTCAGGCTGGGCGTCCGCATCCCCGGCAGGTTGCGCCGCCCCGGCCAGAACGACCTGCCCTGAGAGGCGGCTTTCTCCGTTGCTGAACAAGGCGATATCGGCGCTGAAATCACTGATTGGACCGTTGCCCTTGGCCGTCAGCGTCAGATTGGGGCGGTCCGGCAGGTCGAGAAGGGCGGACATCAGACCATCGGCGCCTTCGGTCAGCGACAGATCCAGGTCGATCTGTCGCGTGCTGCTCGCATAGCCTGCCATGAGGTTCAGGCGGTCGTCGGGTCGGTCCAGCCGTGCGGCCTCCAGCTGCGTATGCAGGGCGCCATCGGCCAGGCTGAGGCTCCCCTTCAGCGACAGGCTTGCGGGCTGGCCAAGGAGATCGGCGCCAAGGTCCACCCGGCCTGCGCGGATCTCTCCCAGCTCTACCGCGACGGGCAGGTCCGGCAGCACCAGGGGTGTCGCTTCGGGGCTGGGCAGCGCGGCATCGCCGGCAACGGGTGAGGGTCTGCGCAGAAGGCTGATCGTCTCGGCGCTGAGAGTGTTGACGGAAAACCGCCCCTGCAGCAGGGCCAGCCGGTTCCAGTCCAGCTTTGCCCCTTCGATCATCAGCCAGATGCCATCGTCATCGGCGACGGTCAGCTGCTCGATCGCAGCTTGGGAGGAGAGTGCCCCCGTCAGCCCGGTGACGGTGATATAGCGGTTGTCGCCGGAAAGGCTGTCTTCAAGGAAGTCGACCAGCAGTCCGCCACTGTCGGAGCTGTCCTGTGCCTGCAGCGGGGTGACACCGGCGACAAGCAGCAGCGATGCCGTCAGTCCGGCGATCCGGGGAAGAGTAAGAAACCTGCTCAAAACGCCTGTCCTATCCCGATGTAGATCTGCGCCCCATCGGTACTGCCGCCAGAGACCGGATAGGCCAGATCCACCCGGATCGCGCCGATCCCGGCCACCAAATAGCGCAGCCCCAGCCCAGCGCCAGCGTGACTGGAGGAGTCGGACGAGATGATGCTATCCGCATCCACGTAGGCCATATCATAAAATCCCACCAGCGAGATCTTGTCGCTGATCCGACCCCTGACCTCGGCAGACAAAGCAAGATAGCCGCGCCCGCCCGCCGTGCTGCCTGCCACCGGCACGCCGAGCGATTGATACTCATGACCGCGCACCGAACCGCCGCCGCCAGAGAAGAACAGCATGGTCGGAGACACACCGCTATGGGATGGGCCGATGACGGATCCAAGCTGCGCCCGCCCGGCCAGAACGATGCGATCATCGGCGCCAAAGCCGCGATAGGCTCTGGCATCCATCGTGATCCTTGCGCCGGGATCGCTGCCCTCCAGTCCGAAAAACGGGGTGAAGCTGGCGCTCAGGAACCGGCCGGAGGTGGGATCCTGCGCGCTGTCGCGCCCGTCGTATTCGGCGCGCAGGTTGGCAAAGGCGTATTTGAACCGGCGCTTGCCAAAGGCATCCTCCGCCAGAATGGAGGTGGCACCGAGCACCGCTTCGCCGCTCAAACGCTGGGAATAGACCCGGCGCAGACCGATCCCGCCCATGGCTTCGGTGGCGGTGTAATGTTCCTGATCCAGGCTTTCGGCCTCCACCAGGTAAAAGAGATTGTCATCGGGCCCCAGGGTGGCGGGGCGATCCAGCCGCATCGCAAAGCGCCCGTCCATGTCGCTGCTGCCGCCAATGCCGCTGATCTTGGCCTCAATGCGCAGTTTTTCGGCCGCGCCAAACAGGTTGCGATGCATCCAGCTGGCAGAGACAGAGGCGCCTTCGGTCGAACTCATCTCGGCGCCGAAGGTCAGCCTGCGCGGCGGCATGTCCTGAACCTGTGCGGTTATATCCAGGGTGCCGTCGGGGTTGGCCCGATCCGCTTCGCGAAAGGCGACAGAGGCAAAGCTGCCGGTGCGGCGCAAGCGGCTGGCCGAGCGACTGAGATCATCCGGGTGATAGATCTCGCCATGGGGGAAGCCCGCAATGGCGCGGATCGCCTCTTCGCGCACGTCACTGGGGCCTGCCACCGTCAGAGTGCCAAAGCGCAGCTGTGGCCCGGGATGGATTTTCAAACGCGCGTTCAGCTGCGCTGTGCGGTGATCGGCGGTGATCGTTTGCCCGGCCAGCGCGGCCTTGGCGTGACCCGCCTGCCGCCAGGCGCTGATCCCGGCATTGGCGGCATCGCGCAGGACGCCGGTGCTGGCCGGGGCGCCGCTGGCGAACCCGTCTGGCAGCGCGCTGTCGCTGGCCGTGGGCCAGGGTTGCACAGCCGCCGTGCCAAAGGTGAAAGCGGGGCCGGGGGTCACGGTGATTTCGATCCGCTCGATCCGGGCCGGGGGCTGGATCGGATCGATCCCGGCGGCTTCGCGCCCGTCCAGGCGGATCGTCACCACTGGCGCAAAATGCCCGGCATCGTAAAGAACCTGCACCAATGTGCGGTAATCCGAGAGGGCGGCCGCCAGAAGATCCTGGACATCTGCGCCCGCCCGCGATGCGAGCACGGCAGAGGAATCTTCCAGCCGTGCCGTAAGATCTGTGGGGGCGTTCGGTGCAATCAGGGCGGTTTCCGCCGCCTGTGCTGCCCCCGCGACAACAGATCCGCACAGCAGCAGGGACTGCGCCATCCCCGAAAGGCTGGAGCGAATTCGCGGTCTTGGCAACATCTGATCTCCGGGCAGCGGCAAGGCGGTGTATCACCTCTTTCGGGCAGACCGTATCACAGCAAGACCCGAGGTACACCCATCCCGCAAGGCAGTCGCCGCCGCACGAAGGGCGGGCGGCGGAATGATGCGCATCAGGGTAGGAAAAGGGCCGCCTGCAGCTATAACTGCCTGCCGCCTACATCTGCGCGGCGCGGAACCAGCGGCGGATGGCGGCGCGATCCTCGGGTTCCATATAGGTGATATTGGCGGGCGGCATGGCATGGGTGAGGCCTGCCTGCAGGTAGATCTCGCGGGCGCGGCGGGCCACATCGGCTTCGGTTTCCAAGAGCACCCCCTTGGGGGCGGTGCGGATGCCGTCCCAGAAGGGCTCGCGTGCGTGGCACATGCTGCAGCGGCCCATGACGATCTCATGCACCTCTTCGAAACCGTCTGTGGTGGCCAGAACCAGGGCCGTACCGCTCAGGGCGGCGGTCTCGGTCTCTTCGTCGCCGTCATGTTCCAGCCCGGCGCTGGACAGGATGATGACGCCAAGGAACAAGAGTGCCGTCACCGCCCAGGTCCAGACGGGGTTGCCCGCGCGGGCGTGGCGGGTGTTGAAGTAATGCCGGATGGTGACGCCCATCAGGAAGACCAGCGCCGCGATCAGCCAGTTGTACTCACTGGCAAAGGCCAGCGGGTAATGGTTGGACAGCATCAGGAAGATGACCGGCAGGGTCAGGTAGTTGTTATGGGTCGAGCGCAGCTTGGCGATCTTGCCGTATTTTGCATCCGGGCTGCGGCCCTCTTGCAAGTCCTTCACCACGATGCGCTGGTTCGGCATGATGATGAAAAAGACATTCGCGGTCATGATGGTGGCGGTGAAGGCGCCAAGGTGCAGCATCATGGCGCGTCCGGTGAAGACCTGGTTCAATCCCCAGCCCATTGCCACCAGCAGCAGGAACAGAAGCACCATCAAGAGGGTCGGGCGCTCGGCCAGGCCGGATTTGCACAGGCGGTCATAGACGATCCAGCCGATCGAAAGGGTCGCCGCCGAAATCGCGATCCCCTGCCAGAGGGTCAGCTCCGCCTTGGACTGGTCGATGAGATAGAGCTCGCCGCCCGCCCAGTAGACCACCATCAGAAGGGCAAAACCGGACAGCCACGTGGAATAGCTCTCCCATTTGAACCAGGTGAGGTGCTCGGGCATCTCGGAGGGCGCCACCAGGTATTTGCGGATGTGATAGAAGCCGCCGCCATGGACCTGCCATTCCTCGCCATGGGCGCCGGGGGGCAGATCGGGGGCCTTGCGCAGGCCAAGGTCCAGCGCGATGAAATAGAAGGAGGATCCGATCCAGGCAATCGCCGTGATCACATGCAGCCAGCGGACGGCAAAGCCGAGCCAATCCCACATCATCACCAGTTCAAACATGCGCATAGATCCCTGTATTTCTGCTGCCGTCCTAGACTAGGCAAAGTGGCTTTTATTCGGTATTGCGGATAAATTCCAAACTGCATCAAAAAAACCAGAAGAATAGAGCCGACCTCCATGTCTTATCTCGACAATATACGCACCTTTGTCCGTGTCTATGAGCTTGGCTCGATGTCGGCGGCGGGGCGGGATCTGAGGATCTCTCCGGCTGTAACTTCAGCGCGGATTTCCCAGCTTGAGGATTATTTGGGCGTGCGGCTGTTCCAGCGCACCACCCGCAACCTGACCGCAACCGAGCAGGGACAGGTGTTCTATTCCGGTGCGGTTCAGGTGCTGGAGGCGGTGGATCAGGCCGAGGCCAAGGTGATGCATCTGACCGATGCGCCGCGCGGCACGCTGTTTGTGGCGGCGCCCCTGGGGGTGGGGCGGCGTCTGGTGGCGCCTGCGGTGCCGGAATTTCTGGCGGCCTACCCCGAGATCAACCTGCGGCTGCGCCTGTCGGATCGGGCGGTGGACCTGACCACCGAAGGGCTGGATCTGGCCTTTTTCCTGGGCCAGCCAGAGGACAGCAACCTCAGGATCCGCAAGATCGCCGATTGCAAACGGGTGCTCTGCGCGGCGCCGGAGTATATTGCCCGGCACGGCATGCCCCGGGATGGGGCGGCGCTCTTGCGCGAGGGGCACAATTGCCTGAACCTGCGCTATCCCGGTGCCAGCGAGTTTCAATGGATGCTGCAGACACCCGAGGGGCCCCAGCGCTTTGCGGTGGCGGGGCGATATGAATGCGACGATGGCGACGTGCTGACCGACTGGGCGCTGGCGGGCGAAGGGATCGCCCTGAAACCGGTCTTCGAGGTGGCCACTCATCTGGCGGAGGGGCGGCTGGTGCCCGTGGCCTGTGAGACGCCTCCGGTTCCGGCGCAGATGGCCTGTCTCTATACCCATCGCCGCCACCAGGACCCGAAGACGCGATTGTTCATGGATTTCATGACCGAGCGTATGGCGCGGGCCATGCGGCTGGCGGAAGGATCGGTGGGCAGCGCCTAGGGGCGGGGATCTCCCGCCTCTGAAGGGGCCTTGCGGCCCATTGCAGAGTTGGGCCTGGCGCTGCTGCGCAGCGCTGTAGGTGTAGGGATGCGCTGCTGCGCAGCGCTGTAGGTTTAGGGACGCGCTGCGCGGCAGCGCTCAGGAATGCTGAGAAGCGGTTCAGGGGCAGGTCTGCCCTGAACGCGCCAGGTCCAGTGTCAGGCGCAGATCTCCGCCTCAAGGGCAAGGCGCGCGAAGCGCGCAGGCTGCGCCTCCCTTGACCCGGAGATCTGCAGGGGGCGTTAACTGCCGCGGTAGGTGGAATATCCGAAGGGCGATAGCAGCAGTGGCACGTGATAGTGCGCCGCTGGATCGCTGATGCCAAAGCGGATCGGGACGATGTCGAGAAACAGCGGATCCTCGGCGCCCTGGCCTGTTGCGCGCAGATAGCCGCCCGCGTCGAACTCCAACTCGTAGGCGCCGGGGGCAAAGTCATCCTGGGGCAGGATCGGTGCATCGGTGCGCCCGTCGTCATTGGTCTGCATCTGGGCGAGCTGGAAACGGCTGCCGCCCTCCACTCGGTAAAGGGTGATCGTCATCCCGGCGGCGGGGCAACCACGTGCGGTGTCCAGGACATGGGTGGTGAGGTATCCGGTCATTGCCTGTTTCCTAAGCTAATCCACTTCTGTGCCGCTTCTTCCTGCACCAAGTCGCATCATTGGGCAAATGAGCCGCGATTGACAGTGTATTCGTTAAATTTTGAAAAAGGCGGACTGTCTTCTGCCATTATAAGGATAAACGTAGATGAGCCCGGCGACGGGTCTAGTGGCATGTCCGCGCAGAGTTGCGACTTTTGGCTGCCCAGGGAAAGAGACGCAGAGATGAACAGATATCCACGCGATATGATCGGCTATGGGGCGACGCCCCCGCATGCGGCCTGGCCGGAAGACGCGAAGATCGCGGTGCAATTCGTATTGAACTACGAAGAGGGGGGAGAAAACTCCATCCTGCATGGCGATGGCGGATCGGAAGCCTTCCTGTCTGATATTGCAGGGGCGGCGTCCTGGCCGGGTCAGCGGCATTGGAACATGGAGTCGATCTATGAATACGGTGCGCGCGCAGGCTTCTGGCGGCTGCACCGCCTGTTCACCTCGGCAGCAATCCCGGTGACGATCTACGGGGTGGCCTCGGCCCTGGCGCGATCCCCGGAACAGGTTCAGGCCATGAAGGCCGCCGGTTGGGAGATCGCCAGCCACGGGCTGAAATGGGTCGAACACAAGGACATGCCAGAGGAGGAAGAGCGCGCTGCCATTGCCGAGGCGATCCGCCTACATACCGAAGTTGTCGGAACGCGTCCGCGCGGCTGGTACACAGGCCGCTGCAGCAGCAACACCGTGCGGCTGGTGGCCGAGGAGGGCGGCTTTGACTATATCTCGGATACCTATGATGACGATCTGCCCTACTGGCTGGAGGTCGGGGAACGCGATCAGTTGATCATCCCCTATACGCTGGAGGCAAACGACATGCGTTTTGCCACGGCGCCGGGATACATCACCGGAGAGCAGTTCTTTCAGTATCTGAAGGATGCCTTTGATGTGCTCTATGCCGAAGGGGAGGCAGGCGCACCCAAGATGATGTCGGTGGGGCTGCATTGCCGCCTGATCGGGCGGCCGGGCAAGATCGCAGGCCTGAAACGCTTCCTTGACTATATCCAGGCCTTTGAGGGCGTCTGGTGTCCCCGCCGGATCGATATTGCCGAGCATTGGGCGAAGACCCATCCGCATCAGCGGCGGCAGCGGCCCAGCCGGATGCAACGAGACAGCTTTGTTGCGGCCTATGGCGGGATTTTCGAGCACTCGCCCTGGATTACAGAGCGCGCCTTTGATCTGGAACTGGGGCCTGCCCATGACACCGCCCTGGGGCTGCACAATGCGCTGTGCCGCATGTTCCGCTCTGCCAGCGAGGAGGAACGGCTTGGCGTTCTGACCGAGCATCCCGATCTGGCCGGGAAACTGGCGGCGGCCAAGCGTCTGACCGCCGAAAGCACCTCTGAGCAGGCCAGCGCTGGGCTGGATGCCTTGACGGATGAGGAGCGCGAGACCTTCACGCGCCTGAATGCCTCTTACGTGGAAAAGCACGGCTTTCCCTTCATCATCGCGGTGCGCGATCACGACAAGGCGTCGATCCTGGCGGCCTTTGAACGACGCATCGGCAATTCCCGCGAGGTGGAATTTGACGAAGCCTGCCGCCAGGTGGAGCGCATCGCCGAGTTCCGGCTGAAAGACATCCTGCCATGAGCGAGGTCATCGAGATCCAGCCGATCACTGCAGAGGGTTTCAAACCCTTCGGAGATCTGATCGATACTGCAGGCGCGCCGGACAAGATCATCAACCAGGGGCTCTGCGGGCGATATCACGACCGCGCCACACTGGATTTCTCGGACGGTCGGGCAGGGGTGAGCCTGTTCAAGGCCGAACCGCGTCAGCTGCCGCTGAGGCTTGAGATGGTGGAACGGCACCCGGAGGGAAGCCAGGCCTTTATCCCGATGAGCGAACACGGCTTCCTTGTGATCGTTGCCCAGGATTTGGGCGATCGACCCGGCAGGCCGCTGGCATTTGAGACAGAGCCGGGACAGGTCCTCAATTTCCATCGCGGCACCTGGCACGGTGTGTTGACGCCGCTGGCGGCACCGGGCCTTTTTGCCGTGGTGGATCGGATCGGACCCGGCGCGAACCTGCAGGAGCACTGGTTCGATACCCCATATGAGGTGAGGCGCCCGTGACGGGCGCCTTGTCTTTTGTCAATCCGCCCGCGCAAGAGGCGGAAATTTGAACAAAGCCAATACACTCAACAGTAGAGGGATGATGAAAATGGCAGATGGTTCCATCGGAACGGCGGCAGAGCTGCGCGATCCGAATTACACACCGCCGCTCGCGAAGGCGGTACCGCTGGGGATCCAGCATGTGCTTGCGATGTTTGTATCCAACGTGACCCCGGCGATCATCGTGGCGGGGGCTGCTGGCTTTGGTTTTGGTTCCAACTCTCCGGATTTTCCGGAGCTTCTGTACATGATCCAGATGTCGATGCTGTTTGCCGGGGTGGCAACCCTGCTGCAAACCATCACCCTGGGGCCGGTCGGCGCGGCGCTGCCAATCGTGCAGGGCACCAGTTTTGCCTTTCTGCCGATCATGATCCCGCTGGTGGCCGGAAAAGGCGTCGATGCGCTGGGCGCGCTTTATGGGGGTGTGCTGATTGGCGGGCTGTTCCATGCGGCCCTGGGTCTGTTCATCGGCAAGATACGCTTTGCCCTGCCGCCCCTTGTGACGGGGCTGGTGGTGACCATGATCGGGCTGGCGCTGGTGAAGGTGGGGATCCAATACGCCGCAGGCGGTGTGCCTGCCATCGGCAAGCCGGAATATGGCTCGCTCCTGAACTGGTCGGCGGCGCTGGTCGTGATCGTGGCGACCCTGGGGCTCAAGTTCTTCGCCCGTGGCATGCTGTCGGTTTCGGCGGTGCTGCTGGGGCTGATCATCGGCTATATCTACGCGCTGATGGTGGGCATGGTGAGCTTTGAGGCGATTGGCACCAGCTGGTCGCGCGCCGCCGGTTTCGCCCTGCCGGTGCCGTTCAAATACGGCTTCGAGTTCTCCTTTGCCGCCATTATCGGCTTTTGCCTGATGGCCTTTGTTTCGGCGGTGGAGACCGTTGGCGACGTAAGCGGCATCACCCGTGGCGGCGCCGGGCGTGAAGCTACCGACAAGGAGATTGCCGGGGCGACCTATGCCGATGGTTTTGGCACGGCGATTGCGGGGATCTTTGGCGGCTTGCCAAATACTTCCTTCAGCCAGAACGTGGGTCTGATTGCCATGACCGGGGTGATGAGCCGCCATGTGGTGACCTGCGGTGCGATCTTCCTGATCATCTGCGGTCTGGTGCCCAAGGTGGGGGCCATCATCCGCACCATCCCGATCGAGGTTCTGGGCGGCGGTGTCATCGTGATGTTCGGCATGGTTGTTGCGGCGGGTATCTCGATGCTCTCCGATGTGGATTGGAACCGGCGCAACATGGTGATCTTTGCAATCGCCCTGTCGGTGGGGCTGGGCCTGCAGCTGGAGCCTGGTGCGGTGCAGTACCTGCCCAACACGCTGCGGATCCTGATGACCAGCGGCTTGCTGCCTGCAGCGGTGATTGCCATCGTGTTGAACCTTGTCTTGCCCGAGGAACTGCCGGGCAGCGCGACCGAGGAAGTCTCGGGTGGCATGTCCGGTCAGGGGCAGGGCAGCCTTGGCGGCAAATGACCGCGATCCTGGGCAGGCGGCTCCCGCCTGTCCTGCGATCATCACAGATGATCTGGCCCAGTTGGGCCCGGCGCCGCGCTATCGCGCGGCGCTTTTCTTTTTGCTGAGAGGTGGCTGAAGGGCAGGTCTGCCTTCAGCCACCGGTGCCAGCCTATCGGCCTGGTCTCGGCCTCAAGGGTGAACCACGCCGGGGCGCGGCAGCTCTGCTGCCCTTGACCCCGAAACCAGACCTTGGACCCGGAAGTGAAGCTCGGGAATGGGCGCGACCGCACCGTGCTTGCGCGGTGCCAAGCCCAACCGTGGCGAGGTGTCTTCGCAGAAGGCGCCTCTGTCGCGGGCGGGAGTTCGCCCGGCGCGATGTCGCGGTCAGGTCGCTGCCATCAGGCGGGCCACATCCAGCATGCGGGCGGAGAATCCCCACTCATTGTCGTACCAGCCAAAGAGGCGGATCTGCCGATCACCGCAGATGCGGGTTTCGGGCGTGGCCAGGACCAGGGATTCAGGGCGCGCGCGCAGATCGGAGGAGACCAGCGGCAGGTCGGTCCAACCCAGTTGCGGGCAATGGCTGACCGCTTCTTTCAGGCGTGCCAGCAGCGTTTCCTCGCAAAGTGGGGCTTTGAGTTGCGCGATCAGGTCCACCGCCGAGACGCTGGCGGTGGGAACCCGTACCGCAGCGCCGCTGATGCGCCCTTGCAGATGCGGCAGCACCTCGTCGATCAGATGCATGGCCGAGGTCGTGGTCGGCACCATCGACATGGCGGCTGCGCGCGAGCGGGCGAAATCGCCGCGCGGCGCATCCACCAGCGGCTGGGAGTTGGTGTAGCAGTGGATCGTGGTCATATGGGCCGTTTCGATCCCAGCGATTCCATCCAGCAGCTTGACCAGCGGCGCCAGCGCATTGGTGGTGCAGGAGGCGTTGGAGACGACCCGGGCGGCGCCCAGGCTGTCTTCGTTGGCGCCCAGCACGATGGTGCGTTCCGCCGCCGGAGAAGGGCCGGAGATCAGCACCTTGCGCGCTCCGGCCTCCAACCCGCGCTGTGCCACGTCCGATGTGCGTGCGATACCTGTGCATTCCAGCACCACGTCGACGCCAGCGAGATCCACCTCGGTCAGATCCGCGCATTGGCTGACGGGGATTTCCCGCCCCATCACGCGCAGGCTGCCGGTACCGGTTGCCCCTGTACCGGTTTCCACCGCGCCGGTTTCCACTGTGCCGGGCAGGGGGCCGTAGGTGCTGTCGTATTGCAGCAGGTAGGCACAAAGATCGAGCGGCGCGATGTCGTTTATGCGCAGAACCTCGATATCCTCATGCCCTGGCTGCATGAGGATCTGGCGCAGGATGGCGCGGCCGATACGGCCAAATCCGTTGATCGCGATCTTCATGGTCTTGTCTCCGGCTCAAATGCCGTCCTCTGAAACTGAATATGCCGCCAATCTAGAGAGGCAATGGAGGAGGAAAGGCAAGACCGCTGCGGAAAAAAGTGATGCCCCTCAGCGCAGCGGTGCCAGCGGCATGTGCCGGTTCACGTCCTTGTACAGGAGATAGCGGAAGCGGCCCGGCCCGCCCGCATAGCAGGCCTGCGGGCAGAAGGCGCGCAGCCACATGAAATCGCCGGCCTCCACCTCGACCCAATCCTGGTTCAGGCGGTAGACCGCCTTGCCTTCCAGCACAAACAACCCGTGCTCCATCACATGGGTTTCGGCAAAGGGGATGGTGCCGCCGGGCTCAAAGGTGACGATGGTGACATGCATGTCATGCGATAGATCTTCGGGATCCATGAAGCGGGTGGTGCCCCAGCGCCCGTCGGTACCGGGCATCATATTGGGGGCAAGGTCCTCTTCGTTCACGGTGAAAAATGCGGGTGCGTCGACGCCCGGCGCGGGTTGCCACTGTTTACGGATCCAATGGAAGGAGGCCAATGCCTCGGTCGTGTTGCGCAGGGACCAGTTGCTGCCTGGCGGCACATAGGCAAAGCCGCCTTCCTGCAGGATATGGGCGGTGCCGTCCATGGTCAGTTCAACCTGTCCGGCGGTGACGAAAATGCTCCCCTGTGCCGCTGGATCGGTTTCCGGGGTATCAGAACCGCCACCCGGCTGCAGTTCGACGATATACTGCGAAAAGGTTTCGGCAAATCCGCTGAGCGGCCGGGCGATCACCCACATGCGCATACCCTGCCAGCCTGGCAGCACCGAGGTGACGATGTCCTGCATCGTGCCCTTCGGGATGACGGCATAGGCCTCGGTGAATACCGCACGCCCGGTCAGCAGTTGATCCTGACCGGGATGGCCGCCGGTCGGAGTAAAATAGCGACGCTCTGTCATCGGCCTGATACCTCTTGTTTTCTCTTGCGCGAGCCCGGGAGACGCTCTCATCCGACGCGGTTTTGCCCGGTGTTGCGGCACCGCTCGGGGCTCCTGGTGACGGGCCGACTATGGGTCCGCAGCAGCCGGTCTCCAAGGCGCAAGACAGCGAAAACAACCTTCGTGTTTATTTGAATATCGCCGGGCTGGCGGAGCGGTGATATCCCTTACAGGCAGTCGACCGCCTTGGACTGACGCAGATCGGCGGCGCAGACCTGCAGGCCACGCAGCAGGTCTTCGGTATCATGCGCTAGGCTTTGGCCGCGCGGGATCGAGGCGCCGACCACGATCGGGGTGCCGCCCGGAGCGGAGACCGGAACCGCTACCCCCAGAATGCCCGGTTCGAATTCGCTGTCGGTGAAAGACCAGCCCTGGCGACGGGCAAGATTGACCTGTTCGAGGATGTCATCGGCCTGGGTCAGCGACTGTTCCGTGTGGCGTGGGATCTCGGCTTGGGCCAGTCGTTCCTTCACCTCTTCTTCCGGAAGGCAGGCCAGCAGCATGCGGCCAAGGCTGGTGTGCAGCAGCGGGATATGGGAGCCCGCAGTGAAACCATAGGTCACCGGCCCCTGATCCACGGTGGATTGTGCCAGGACCAGCACCCGTCCCTGATCCAGGATGCAAAGGGTGATCCCCAGGCCCAGGGCATGGGCATGTTGGTTGAGAAGGGGCTGGACGCGGCGGCCAAATTGATTGGCCTGCAGAAAGCCCCCGGCAAGCGCCAGCACGCGCGGGGTGAGCGACAGCATGCGGCCATCCTGACGTAGATATCCGGCCTGCACCAGCGTCAGCGCACCGCGCCGCGCGGTGGCCCTGTCTTGCCCGCTGCGCCGGGCAATCTCTGCCAGGGTGAGGCTCGGCGTTTCGGCATCAAACACCGCCATGACCGCCAAGCCTTTGGCAAAACTCGATGAAATGTTTCGATCTTGAGGAGGTTTGTGCATGCGCGGGTCCAAATCTATTCGTGAATACGACGTGTCCTCATTGACACGAAACTGGTAACGGCACTGAATGTGTGCGGATTTCGGGATCTGAGTTCGCTAACCGTACTTTGTCAAGGGATCTTGGCCCTGCCTGTCTCAAAAACCCAGGCCAACGCTGCGGAACCTCACGTCACCAGAAAGGCGCGCCTGCGATCTGTGGGCTTGCTTGCTGTGGTGTGAACCTGGATCACGCAGAAGCGACCTCTTTGGCCCTGTTTGCGTCTTGAACGGGGGGCGGCGCGCTGCTAGGGTCGCCGCGCGCAGACGGGAGAACCGCAGCGGGGCAGAATCGAGCTGCTCCAAACCGGTGCCGAAGGAGCAACCGCCCCGGAAACTCTCAGGCCCAAAGGACCGCCTGCGCAGTGAACTCTGGAGAGATCCCGGCCACATGCCGGGGCGCCGAAGGGATAGCGATCTCAGGCAACAAGGACAGAGGGGGCATCGAAGTGTGCAGGCAAAATCTGCGCGAAACTTGGATGCCGGACCCATTCGCGCAGATGGATCGGACCGGCCGTGATAACGGGACGGACGCGCATGTCTGACGAAACCACGTCTGAATTGAAGAAGACGCCTCTTTTTGCCCTGCATGAAGAGCTTGGCGGCAAGATGGTTCCCTTTGCGGGCTACCTGATGCCGGTGCAATACCCCATGGGCATCATGGGGGAGCACAAGCACACCCGCGCCAAGGCGGGCCTGTTTGATGTCAGCCACATGGGGCAGGTGATCCTGCGCGCTGGCAGCTACCAAGCGGTGGCCGAGGCGTTCGAGACGCTGGTGCCGATGGATGTGCTGGGCCTGAAGGAGGGCCGCCAGCGCTATGGTCTGTTCACCAACGATCAGGGCGGCATCGAGGATGACCTGATGTTCGCCAATCGCGGCGATCATCTGTTCGTGGTGGTGAATGCCGCCTGCAAGGAGGCCGATATCGCCCGCATGAAGGCCGCACTTGAACCGGCCGTCACCGTGACCCCGGTGACGGATCGCGCACTTCTGGCCTTGCAAGGCCCTGCGGCCGAGGCGGTCTTGTCCTCCATTGTTCCCGCCGCGGGTGATATGACATTCATGGATGTGGCCACCTTGGACGCAGAGGGTGTGGAGATCTGGGTCTCCCGCTCGGGCTACACCGGCGAGGATGGCTACGAGATTTCCGTGCCTGCCGACCAGGCTGAGGCCTTTGCCCGCCGCCTGCTGGCGCATGAGGATGTGGAACCCATCGGCCTGGGTGCGCGCGATTCCCTGCGTCTGGAAGGCGGGCTTTGCCTTTATGGCCACGATATCGATGCTGAAACCCGCCCCGCTGCGGCCTCGCTCACCTGGGCGATCCAGAAGGTGCGTCGCGCCGGTGGCGACCGCGAAGGCGGCTTCCCGGGGGCGGCGCATGTCTTTGCCGAGATGGCCGATGGCCCCAGCCAGCGCCGCGTCGGCCTGAGCCCCGAGGGCCGCGCCCCCATGCGCGAGGGCGTTGAGCTCTTTGCCGCTGCCGAGGGCGGTGACCCCATTGGCAAGATTACCTCGGGCGGCTTTGGCCCCACCGTGGGCGGCCCTGTTGCCATGGGCTATGTGCCATCTGATCTGGCGGCACCCGGCACAGAAATCTACGGCGAGCTGCGCGGCAAGCGCGTGCCCGTCACCGTTGCATCGCTGCCCTTCGTGGCGGCCAACTTCAAGCGCTGAAACCAAACAACAAAGCGCATTGGTTCAAAGGGAACGAGACCATGAAATACACCGAAGAACACGAGTGGCTGCAGGCCGAGGGCGAGATCATCACCGTGGGCATCACCGCCCATGCGGCTGAACAGCTGGGCGATGTGGTCTTTGTCGAGCTGCCCGAAGTCGGCACCGAAGTCACCAAGGACGAAGAGATCGTGGTGATCGAATCCGTCAAGGCGGCCTCGGACATCCTGTCGCCGCTGGATGGCGAGATCGTCGAGATCAACGAGGCCATCGTCGATGAGCCCGGCAAGGTCAACGACGACCCCGAAGGAGAGGCCTGGTTCTTCAAGATCAAGCCCTCCGATCTGTCTCCGATGGACGATTACATGGATGAATCCGCCTATAAGGCCTTCATCGGCTGAGTTTTTCCCCGCCCCCATCTGGTGGCGGGGGCCACTCTACCTGGCGCGCGGGCCTGCCCGCTGCCTTTCCTTTGTCCGAACCCATGATCCTCGAAGGGGTGCCTCATGTCTTTTGAACCGACGGACTACCTGCCGTATGACTTTGCCAACCGCCGCCATATCGGCCCCTCTCCGCAGGAGATGGAAGAGATGCTGCGCGTCGTGGGCGCCGACAGCCTGGATGCGCTGATCGATGACACCGTTCCGGCCTCGATCCGCCAGAAGGCGGCACTGGAGTTCGGTCGCCCGCTCTCCGAGCGTGAGCTCTTGTTCCACATGCGCGAAGTGGCCAATAAGAACAAGCTGATGACCTCGCTCATCGGTCAGGGCTATCACGGCACCGTCACCCCGCCGGCGATCCAGCGCAACATCCTGGAAAACCCGGCCTGGTACACCGCCTACACGCCCTATCAGCCGGAAATCTCGCAAGGGCGGCTTGAGGCGCTGTTGAACTTCCAGACGATGATTTCGGACCTGACCGGTCTTGAGATTGCCAATGCGTCGCTGCTGGACGAGGCAACCGCCTGCGCCGAGGCGATGACCATGGCGCAGCGGGTAGCGAAATCCAAGGCCAAGGCGTTCTTCATCGATCGCGACTGCCACCCGCAGAACATCGCTGTGATGAAGACGCGTGCGGAACCTCTCGGTATCGAGGTGATCGTCGGCAACCCTGACAAGATGGACCCCGAGCAGGTATTCGGCGCGATCTTCCAGTATCCGGGCACCTATGGGCACGTCACCGACTTCACGCCTCATATCGAGAAACTGCACGCCCACAAGGCCATCGGCATCGTGACCGCCGATCCGCTGGCGCTGACGCTGCTGAAGGAACCGGGCGCCATGGGGGCCGATATCGCTGTCGGCTCCACCCAGCGGTTTGGCGTGCCGATGGGGGCAGGGGGGCCGCATGCGGCCTATATGGCCGCGAAGGATGCCTATAAGCGGGCGATGCCGGGCCGGATCGTGGGTGTCTCTATCGATGCCCATGGCAACAAGGCCTATCGCCTGTCACTGCAGACCCGCGAACAGCACATCCGCCGTGAAAAGGCCACCTCCAACGTCTGCACCGCGCAGGCTCTGCTGGCGGTGATGGCCTCGATGTATGGCGTGTTCCACGGTCCCCAGGGGCTGAAGGCCATCGCGCAGCGCATCCACCGCAAGACCGTGCGTCTTGCCAAGGGGCTGGAGGAGGCCGGGTTCAAGGTGGATCCACGGGTCTTTTTCGACACCATAACCGTGGATGTGGGCCCGCTGCAGGCGGCGGTTCTGAAATCCGCCGTGGATGAGGGCATCAACCTGCGTCGGGTGGGCGAGTTCCGCGTCGGCATCACCCTGGATGAGACCACCCGCCCCGAAACCATCGAGGCCGTCTGGCGCGCCTTCGGGATCGTGCGGGCCGATGACGATTTCACGCCGGAATACCGCGTGCCGGAGGATCTGCACCGCACCTCGGACTACCTGACCCATCCGATCTTCCACATGAACCGGGCCGAGACCGAGATGATGCGCTACATGCGCCGCCTGGCGGATCGCGACCTGGCGCTGGACCGGGCGATGATCCCGCTTGGCTCCTGCACCATGAAGCTGAATGCGGCGGCCGAGATGATGCCGCTCAGCTGGCCGGAGTTTTCCAGCATTCACCCCTTTGCGCCCGCCGATCAGACCGAAGGCTATACCGAGATGGTCACCGACCTGTCGGCGAAGCTGTGTCAGATCACCGGTTATGATGCGATCTCGATGCAGCCCAATTCGGGTGCGCAGGGGGAATACGCCGGTCTTCTGACCATCGCCGCCTATCACCGCGCCCGCGGCGAAGGCCATCGCAACATCTGCCTGATCCCGGTCTCTGCCCATGGTACCAACCCGGCTTCGGCGCAGATGGTGGGCTGGCAGGTCGTGGTGGTGAAATCGGCCGATAACGGCGATATTGACCTCGAGGATTTCCGTGCCAAGGCCGAGAAACACCGCGACAATCTGGCGGGCTGCATGATCACCTATCCCTCGACCCACGGCGTGTTCGAGGAAACCGTGCATGAGGTCTGCAAGATCACCCATGACTTTGGCGGCCAGGTCTATATCGATGGCGCCAATATGAACGCCATGGTCGGCCTCAGCCGTCCCGGCGATCTGGGCGGCGATGTCAGCCACCTGAACCTGCACAAGACCTTTGCCATCCCCCATGGCGGCGGTGGCCCCGGCATGGGACCGATCGGAGTGAAATCGCATCTGGTCACGCATCTTCCGGGCCATCCGGAAACCGGTGGCAGCGAAGGTCCGGTATCGGCGGCGCCACTTGGGTCGGCCTCGATCCTGACGATCAGTTGGGCCTATTGCCTGATGATGGGCGGGGCCGGTCTGACCCAGGCGACCAAGGTTGCGATCCTCAACGCCAACTATATCGCCAAGCGGCTCGAAGGCGCCTATGACGTCCTCTACAAGGGGCCGACGGGCCGCGTCGCGCATGAGTGCATCCTGGATACGCGCCCCTATGCGGACAGCGCCCATGTCACCGTGGATGATGTGGCGAAACGTTTGATGGACAGTGGTTTTCACGCCCCGACCATGAGCTGGCCGGTGGCGGGCACCCTGATGGTGGAGCCGACGGAATCCGAAACCAAGGCCGAGCTGGACCGCTTCTGCGAGGCGATGCTGTCGATCCGCGAAGAGATCCGCGACATCGAAGAGGGGCGCATCGATGCGGAGAACAACCCGCTGAAACATGCCCCCCACACGATGGAGGATTTGGTCAAGGACTGGGACCGCCCCTACAGCCGCGAGCAGGGCTGTTTCCCGCCCGGTGCCTTCCGGGTGGACAAATACTGGCCGCCGGTCAACCGCGTGGACAATGTCTATGGTGACCGGCACCTGATCTGCACCTGTCCGCCGCTGGAAGACTACCTGGACGCGGCAGAGTAAACATCGCTCTTCAGAAACGAAAAAGCGGGTCCCATTGGGGCCCGCTTGATTTTTTTGGTCAGGCCGCAGCCGTTGCCGGATGTGCCCTGTTGCGAGGGCGATCAGACCTCAGAAATCCTGCCACTTGTCGACAGCCGCGTTACCATGGGCGACGGGAACGGCGGATTGTGCCGGAATGGCTGCCTGCTCCCAGCTGTCGCTGCCATGGGCGGTGGGGTCGGGGGACTTCACCTGGGTGAGACCTCCACTTCCTTCGATCTTGAAGGAGGCCACCAGCTCGGCCAGCTTGGTCGCATCGGAGTTCAGCATATGGCTTGCCGCCGTCGCCTGTTCCACCATCGCCGCGTTCTGCTGGGTCACCTGGTCCAGCTGCACCACGCCGGTGTTGATCTCGCCCAGACCCGTGGACTGCTCCACCGCGCCCTCGGCAATGTCGGTCACCAGCTTCGAGATATGGTTCACCCGCTCGACGATGCTGTTCAGAGCCTCGCCCGCCTTGCCGACCAGATCGACGCCGCGCTCCACCTGGCGCGAGGAATCGCTGATCAGCGTCTTGATCTCCATCGCCGCATCCGAGGAGCGCTGCGCCAGGGCGCGCACTTCGGAGGCCACCACCGCAAAGCCACGGCCTGCTTCGCCTGCTCGGGCAGCCTCGACCCCGGCGTTCAGGGCCAGGAGGTTGGTCTGGAAGGCGATGTCGTCGATCACGCCGATGATCTGGGCGATATGGGTCGAGGACTGTTCGATCTCGGTCATCGCCGAGACCGCGCTTTGCACCACGGTGCCGCTGTTCTCGGCCTCCTGCTTGGCCTCGTCCATGATGTTCTCGACGCTGCGCGCACCTTCGGCGGCGGATTTCACGCTTGCCGTGAGTTCATCGAGGGCGGCGGCGGTTTCCTCAAGGGTTGCGGCCTGGCTTTCGGTGCGGTGCGAGAGGTCGTCCGAGGACTGGCTGATCTCGGCGGCGCCATTGCGGATGCTGGCGGCGGAGTCGATCACCTGCAGCACGGTGGACCGCAGGGTCGCGGTCGAGATGTTGAAGCTGCGGCGCAGCCGGTCATAGCCTTTGGGGAACTCTTCCTTGATTTCACACTCCAGATCGCGATCGGCCAGGAGTTTGAGATGGTCGTTGAGGGTTTCGACCACCGTTGAGCGGGTCTTTTCGGCTTCGGCCAGGGTTTCATCGGCCTCTTTCAGGGCCTTGCGGGTTTTCTCCATGGCGCGGTTCAGCCCGCCGATTTCGGTCTTTGCATCCATGAAGGCCGGTTTGAAGATAAAGTCCTTATGGGCCAGGCGATCCAGGTCCCCTTGCAGGGCTCCGAACTGGGTGTCGAAGGTTCGGATCAGGCGCCAGCCAATGGCGCAGCAGGCCAGGATCGACAGGGTGACGATCGCTGCGGTCGTCAAGAGGGTGATGATCGCGGCCCGGGCTTCGGCCTGGGCCAGCGTGGTCATCCGCTTGGTGGCCATTTCCTCTGCCTTATGCAGATAGTTGATCCACTTGGAGGACACGGCGAACCATTGTTTTACCGTGACATTGGGCAGGGTGCCTTCGGGGCCAGCGGCGATCACCGCCTTGCGCACCTCTGGCAAACCGCTCTCCTTCAACCCCTTCTTGAAATCCAGATCTGCGAATTGCTTTAGCAGCACGATCTCGGCGAGGTGCAGAACCTGCTTTTCGGCAACGCTTTCGGCCGAAAACAGGTTGTAGACGGGCAGGGCAAAGGAGCCTGCGCTGAACCCGGTCAGGCCGGCAGAGCGCTGAAGTTCGACGGCTTCCTTGGCCGCGCTGAGCGGAACCAGGCCGGATGCGATCTGTACGATTTCGGGGTTTTTCTGGCGCAGCATTTCCGCATCGGCGGCATCCAGAACAGCGATGATGATCCTGGTGAAATCCGCGCTTGCATCGGCGGCGGCAACAGACTTGGACCGCACGGCAGCGCGGATCTCGTCAAGGTTTGCCATCTCCTTGCGGACCTTGGCGGCGTGTTCGGGGATTTTGCCGCTGTATTTGTCTACGTTGCGGCGGATTTCATCCAGTTCGGCAGCGAAATTGGCTCCACCGGATTGTAGGAAACCTGCGGTGATGCCCCGTTCTTACTGCAGATAATGCGCGAGATTGGACAGCGATACAGCTTCGGCAATCTCGACTTGGGTGTGTCTGGCATCCAGAAAACGATTGAAGTCGGCGATGCCTTTCATTCCGCCTTCAACAACAAGGGCTACAAAAGGTATCACAATCAGCGCAAGGATAGAGGAGCGCAGGGTCATCGGTAACATTCTCCTAGTACTGCCGCATTTTTCAGCGACAGGGGGGTAAGCTGCCTAAAAGATATTGATTGGCACGCTTACAATGCTATCGAGCAGAGGTGTTAATGCTTCCCTTAAACATTACAGAAACTCGCGCATGAGGTGTCTTGGTGAAACCAATTCACCCATGACCTTACGTAAGGCAGAGGTGTTTCAGTCATTTTGGATGGGCAGAGGCCCCTGTTCGGGAGTGGTCGCATGCGGAAACCCCGCGTTGGGAAAGTCTGAGCTGTGCGGTGTCAGAGCGCAACGGGTCGGCGCGATACACCGGCTGCAGGGATTGCAGACCCGCTGGCCTGGCTAGTTGCAGATGTTTTGCAGGCGCACCCAGTCGCTGTCGTTCAGAACCGGTTCCAGCACGCGCCCGGCCATCGGGTCGGCCTCGATCAGTCCAATCGTGGTTTCACCCGTAATATCAGCGGCATAGGCAAAGGGGCTTGAGGGAATCGCCGCGCGGGCGAATTCGGCCAGAAGCACCTCCTCGGCCAGGTCGGGGCGCGGAGCGGCCAGCACCGTTTCCACATAGTGGTCCAGTGTGTCGCGGTTCAGCTGTCCCGTGGTCAGCAAGCGGAACGAGGCAAGAGGTCCGCCCGAGGCAAGAAGTTCGGCCAGGGGATCCTCAACCCCGGCGCGGGCCCGTTCCGCCAGAATGGCACCCGCTGCCACGGCGGGGTCCTCGTAGTCTTCCACGAACGAGCGGTTCAACAGCACGATACCACCGGGCAGATGCAGGCTGCTGGCCAATCCGGACCGGAAGATCACCAGACGGCGCACGCCGGTGCGCAGGGCGAGTTTTTCCAGGATCGGAGCGGTGTCGGCGCTCATGCAGGCCTGGCCGGTGACCCGCTCGATCCGCCCCAGCAGCGCCTGGCCGATGGCCTTGCGCTTGATGTCGGGCACCACGCTGACCGCGTGGTTCTGCAGGGCGCTTGGCAGCCAGAGGAAGACCAGGAGCGCCAACAGGGCGGTCACGCCCAGCACGCTGGCCGCGCGCAGGCGGCCGGGATGGGGGCGACGGCGTTCGATGGCAGCACGCACGCGGTCGATGGCCTCCAGCATGGTGACCTCATCCTCGGAGATCTCCAGGGTTTCGCCGGGATCGCCATCGGGATGGAAAATGGCGGGAAACTGGCCGGGATTGGCGCGTTCGACGGCGGCCAGCGACCAATGCGCCAGCGGCCTGTCGTTCATATCCGTGATGGTGAGCGTCGCATCGCCGACCGAGACGATGACATCCCGGCGTTGAGAGTCCGGAGAGGCGCGCCAGAGCGCGGCAGCCTCAAGCCGTTGAAATTCTCTCAGTGCCGTCATTCAGGCTGCCTGTCACATGCTATTGCTTCTGTTTGCAGCAAAATAGCATGGCGATGGGCAAAGCAGCAAACCACTTTACCCATTTATGAGGTAGAACCGATGCATTCGGCCGCGCGCCTGAAGCCTTGGCCTCAGGCGGGTTTCAGGCCGAGCCGGGCAAAGATCATCGCCGCCGGGCAGAAGCCGGTGAAGGCGGACTGGAACATATTGGCGCCGACGAAGACCGTCAGCCACATCCAGTAGGGGGAGACGAACTGGGTCAGCACCACGGAGAGAAGCACCATGAACCCGGCCATCGCCATAACCGCATTGTTGATCGTCATGTCATTTCCTTTCGATTCCGGGCGCCAGACAGCCCATTACATTCCAAAATAGGAATGTTAATGGGCTGACGCAAGGGGCAATCGCGTGGAATGATGCTTTAGGCGTTGGCGATCTTGCGGAGTTCGAATTTCTGGATCTTGCCGGTCGAGGTCTTGGGCAGCTCCTGAAACACGACCTTCTTGGGCGCCTTGAAACCTGCCAGGGTTTCGCGGGAAAAGGCAATGAGACCTGCCTCATCCACCGTGGCCCCCTCTTTCAGCTCGACAAAGGCGCAAGGGACCTCTCCCCATTTGTCGTCCTGCTTGGCAACCACCGCAGCCAGGTTGACGTCCGGATGCGCCATCAGCACGCCCTCGACCTCGACCGAGGAGATGTTTTCGCCGCCGGATATGATGATGTCCTTGGCCCGGTCGGCGATCTGGATATAGCCATCGGGGTGCTGGATCGCGATATCGCCGGAGTGAAAATAGCCGCCCTTGAAGCTTTCGGCGGTGGCTTCGGGGTTCTTCAGATAGCCCTTCATCACCGAGTTGCCGCGCATGACGATCTCGCCCTGATCCTTGGCGTTCATCGGGATCTGCCCCATGTTCTCGTCCACCACGGTGATGTGATCCATCATCGGGAAGGCGACCCCCTGGCGGGCCTTGATCGCGGCGCGCCCCTGCTGGTCCAGCGCATCCCAGCTGTCGCCCTTCCACAGGCATTCGGTCACGTGGCCATAGGTCTCGGTCAGCCCGTAGACCTGCGTTACGTGGAAGCCGAGGCGTTCGATCTTCTCCAGCGTCGCTGGGGCAGGGGGCGCGCCTGCGGTGAAGACCTCGACCGTGTGATCAAAGTCGCGGCGCTCTTCCTCCTTGGCGTTGACGATCATGTTCAGCACGATGGGCGCGCCGCCGAAATGGGTGACGCCTTCCTCGGCGATGGCGTCATAGACCGCAGGCGCCGTGACATTGCGGCAGCAGACCAGGGTGCCGCCCAGAACCGGCATCATCCAGGTGTGGTTCCAGCCATTGCAGTGAAACAGCGGCACGATGGTCAGATAGACCGGGTGCATCACCATGCGCCAGGAAATCACCGTGCCCATGGTCATCAGGTAGGCGCCGCGATGATGATAGACCACGCCCTTGGGGCGCCCGGTGGTGCCGGAGGTATAGTTCAGCGCCAGGCTTTCCCATTCATCCTCTGGCATGATCCATTCAAAATCATGAGCGGCATGGCCCAGCACCTCTTCATAGACCGGATGGCGGCCACTGGCGGCAAATCCGGCCTCGGGATCGGGGACCTCGATCAGGATCGGGCCTTCGCCCTCCATCTGCGCCTTGGCGGCTTCGGCGAGGGGCAGGAACTCGGTATCGACCAGGGCGACCTTCGCCTCTCCGTGGTCAAAGATATAGGCGACCGTATCCACATCGAGGCGGGTGTTGATGGTGTTGAGAACCGCGCCACAGGCAGGCACGCCGAAATGCGCCTCGGCCTGGGCGGGCAGGTTTGGAATAAGGGTGGCAACCACATCGCCCGGCTTTACCCCCATGCGGGCAAGCGCCGAGGCAAGCCGCGTGCAGCGATCATAGTAGGCGGCATAGGTCTTGCGGTGCTTGCCGTAGACCACGGCGGGAACATCGGCGAAAACATGTGCGGCACGGCGCAGGTGCGACAGCGGGGTCAGCGGAACATAGTTTGCCGCATTTTTACCCAAGCCGGTTTCGTCAGCCATCCAACCCATAAGTTTCCTCCAATGATTCCGCGGAATGTCGCTTTGAGGACAGATATTGCGGAAAGTTGCGCTCAATGGAAGAGGAATGAAACAAACGATCTCTTCCCCGCCGCTGGTCGGCAGTCATAGCGGTGCGGCGCCGATCATGGTGGCCGCGATGGTGATTATCGGCATCAGCGACAACGCGGTTCCGCTGATGGCCGAACAGATTGGCATCTGGCAGTTCTACCTGATGCGCACCGTCATTGCCCTGCCGCTGGTCTGGGTGATGATGCAGGCAGGCCTTGGCAGTTTGCGCCCCGGCCGGATGTGGGCCGTGGCGCTGCGCGGCATGCTGGTGGCGGTGTCGATGGTGTTCTATTTCTCGGCCGTGGCGCTGATGCCGCTGGCACAGGCGCTTGCCGGTCTATTCACCTCGCCGATCCTGATTGTGCTGATCTCGGTGCTGGTTCTGAAACAGCGTATCGGTCCGATCCGGGTGACGGCGGTTGCGCTTGGATTTCTGGGGGTTCTTCTTGTCCTGCAACCGGATCCGGCCAATTTCGACTGGCTGATCCTGCTGCCGGTCTGCGGCGGGCTGTTCTATGCGCTTGGTTCGATGGCGACGGGGCTGATGTGCCGCGAGGAAAGCACGGTATCCATGCTGTTTGCGATGCTGCTGGCGCAGGCGCTGATCGGCGCGGTTGCGCTTGGCGGGTTGGCGCTGTGGCCGCTGCCGGTGGCCGAGGGCGCCGATGGCTTTGTGACCCGTGGCTGGGTCTGGCCGATTTGGCCGGTCTCGCATTGGGTTCTCCTGCAAGGGGTCGCCTCGGTCCTGGGGGTGTTCCTGATCACCAAGGCCTATCAGCTGGGAGAGGCCTCCTATGTGGCGGTGTTCGAGTATTCGGTGATCATCGTGGGACCTGCCTTTGCCTGGATGGTGTTCGGGCAAAGCCTGGAACCGATGCAGATCGCGGGGATTGCGCTGATCGTGCTGGCCGGGGGCACCATTGCCTTACGCGGTGGCTGATCCCCGCGGCGTTTGCATTCGCGCCTCGATTGCCTAAGGTTGGCCCATGATCCTGTCCCCTGGCCGTAACTACGTCTTTGTCCATATCCCCAAGACCGGGGGCACGGCGCTGTCGCTGGCGCTGGAGGCGCGGGCGATGAAGGACGATATGATGCTGGGCGATACGCCAAAAGCGTCGAACCGCCGCCGCCGCCTGCGCGATGTGAAGACCCGAGGGCGGTTGTGGAAACACTCCACCCTGGCCGATATCGAAGGGCTGCTGCCCCAGGAGCAACTGCGGGGACTGTTTGCCTTTACCCTGGTGCGCAACCCCTTTGATCGCGCTGTCAGCTATTACCACTGGCTGCGGGCGCAAGCCTTCGACCATCCCGCCGTGAGCCGTTCCAAGACCCTGGAGTTCAGGGACTTCATCCTGCACAGCGACACGCTGGACGCCTTTCAGGCCCATCCCGCCCGGTCCTACATGCGGCACGCGGACGGGGTCGAACAGTGCGATGCCTACATTCGGATCGAACACTTCCAGAAAGACGCCGAACCGCTGTTCGATCACCTGGGTTTCCGTCTGGAGTTGCCGCGCAGCAATGCGTCGCGTCGCCTGGCCGACTGGCGGGAGTATTACGATCCACAGACCCGCGCGGCCATTGCCGCCGCCTGTGCCGAAGAAATCGAACAATTTGAATATTCTTTTAACCAATAGCCTTTACTTCTGTTTAAGACGGGGCGCATCGCCCCGGTTGAATAGATGAAAAAGGCAATGCGGTCAAAGGGATATGCCCTGCGGCGGCGCTGGCCGGAAAGGGTCGCGAATGCTCGATTGGTTCCAGAAACGCGGTGGATCTTCCTCTCAACCGGCGGTGCCGATGGTGTCGGTTGGCCTTGGCGGTTTCCTGGCCGGAACCCATGTGGCATCGAACCTCGGGTGGCGCCCGATCGAGGCGTTGACGGTTGGGGATCAGGTGCTGACCTTTGATCACGGCATGCAGCCTCTGATCGGATTGAGCCGCGAAACCCTGAAGATCAGCGAAGAGCCAGAGGATGCGATGATGTGCCCGGTCCTGGTGCCGCGCGATGCGCTGAACAATCGCGTGCCCATGTATCTGACGCCGGATCAGGGGGTTCTGGTCGAAAGCGATCTGGTCCAGGACATTCAGGGTGATCCCTTTGCCGTGGTGCCTGCCTGCGCGCTGGAGGGCTATCGTGGCATCCAGCGGCTGCATCCGGCAGCCGAAGTCGAGGTGATCGTTCCCCGTTTTGCCACGGATGAGGTAGTCTATCTTGAGGCGGGTTTGCTGGGCTATGCTCCGACGGAACGGGATCTTCTGGCGGATCCGGTCGGCACTGACCTCTACACGGTGATGCCCCCGAATGAGGCGCGCAAACTGGTTCAGGCGATGATTGCGTCAGAAACCTGCGCTCCGTTTGACACCGCGACAGCGCATAGCACCACCGGATTTCCAATCATAAGCTGAGCCCTATCGAGCAGGGCAATTCTGCCATCCGCTGCCTGAGTAGAGGGGCGGGTGGCTTTTTTCGTTTGTAAGTAAAGGGATGTGCAGAAAATGAAATGGCCGACCCAGTATTGGATCGGCCAAATGATTTATTGAAGCGATGTTCAGGCAGCCGCTGCGGCGTCCGGGTTGAACCGGCCATAGAAGCTTTGACCCTTTTCGGCCATCTCCCGCAACAGCGGCGGGCAGGTGAAGCGCTCACCATAGGCTTCGGTCAGCTGGTCGCAGCGCTCGGCGGCGTAGGGCGTGCCGATGATGTCGAGCCAGGACAGCGGGCCGCCGGACCAGGGCGCAAAGCCCCAGGCCAGGATTGCGCCCACGTCGCCTTCGCGGATGTCCATCAGCACACCTTCTTCGAGGGCGCGCACGGCTTCCAGAACCTGGGCGAACATCAGCCGTTCCTGCACTTCGATCAGATCGGGCTGGTCCTCGGCCAGCGGGTATTTCTCCTGCATGCCTTTCCAGTATTCGGTGCGCTTGCCCTTTTCATCATAGTCGAAGAAGCCGGCGTTGGATTTGCGCCCCAGACGGCCGAGATCCTCAAGCCAGAAGATCAGATCGTCTGCCGGGCTATCCGGGTAGGCATCGCCCATGGCCGCCTTGGTGGCGCGGGCGATCTTGGCGCCCAGATCGATCGAGGTCTCGTCATTGAGCTGGATCGGACCCACCGGGAAGCCCAGCTGGCGCGCCGCATTGTCGATCAGGACGGGCGAGACGCCCTCGGTGATCATGCGCAGACCTTCGTTGATGTAAGGAATGATGCAGCGGTTGGCGTAGAAGAAACGCGCATCATTCACCACGATCGGGGTCTTCTTGATCTGGCGCACATAGTCGAGCGCCTTGGCCACCGCGCGATCACCGGTTTCCTTGCCCTTGATGATCTCCACCAGCAGCATCTTCTCGACCGGCGAGAAGAAGTGGATGCCGATGAACTGCTCGGGACGGCTGGAGGCCTTGGCCAGATCGGTGATCGGCAGGGTCGAGGTGTTGGAGGCAAAGATGCAATCCTCGGGGATGATCGCCTCGACCTTCTTGGTCATCTCGGCCTTGACGCCGGGATCTTCAAACACCGCTTCAATGATCAGATCGCAGCCTTTCAGCGCCTCCAGTTCGGGGGTGGCGGTGATCAGGCCCAGCATCGCCTCTTTCTTTTCGGCCGTGACCTTGCCGCGTTTCATGCCCTTGTCGAGATAGGCTTCGGTATAGGCCTTGCCCTTGTCGGCAGCGGCCTGATCGCGATCCACCAGGACCACTTCCATACCGGCCTGGGCCGAGACTAGCGCGATGCCGGCACCCATCATGCCAGCCCCCAGAACGCCCAGTTTCTTCACCCGCTGATCGGGCACATCCTTGGGACGCACCGCGCCTTTTTCCAGCGCTTCCTTGTTCAGGAACAGCGAGCGGATCATGGCGCCCGACGAGGGGTTCATGATGACGGAGGTGAACCAGCGCGCTTCGATCTTCAGTGCGGTGTCGAAATCGACCAGCGCGCCTTCATAGACCGCCGACAGAAGCGCCTTGGCCGCCGGGAAAGCGCCCTGCGTCTTGCCGTTGATCATCGCCGAAGCGCCGACGAAGTTCATGAAACCGGCGGGGTGATAGGGCGCGCCGCCGGGCATCTTGTAGCCCTTGGCATCCCAGGGTTTCACCAGATCCGCAGGTTTGGCGTTCAGCACCCATTCCTTCGCGGCGGCGACGGGATCTGCTGCGATTTCATCGATATAGCCAGCGCTTTTGGCCTTTTTCACATCCAGCATCCGACCTTCCAGCAGCAAGGGGGCTGCTGCAATTGCGCCCACCTTGCGTACCATGCGGGTGGTGCCGCCGGCGCCGGGAAAGATGCCGACCATGATTTCCGGCAGGCCGTATTTCGCCTTGGGGTTCTCGGCGGCAAAGATGCGATGCGTGGCCAGCGGCAGCTCCATGCCGATACCCGCTGCAGTGCCGGGCAGGGCGGTGGCAATCGGCTTGCCGCCCTTCTTGGTCTTGGGGTCCATGCCCGCCAGTTCGATCTTGCGCAGAAGGGCGTGCATTTTCATGATGCCGTCAAAGACGCCGCGTGCGGGATCGTCACCGGCCTCTTCCTTCATCACCGCCAAGAGGTTCAGGTCCATGCCGCCGGCAAAGGAGCCTTCCTTGCCGGATGTGATCACGATGCCCTTGACCGCATCGTCGGCCAATGCGTCGTCGATGGCGGCTTCCAGCTCCATGAGCCCGTCAAAGGACATCACGTTCATGGTCTTGCCGGGCACATCCCAGGTGATGGTTGCAACGCCGTCGGCGTCCTTGGAAAGCGTAAACTCAGTCATGTTTCGTCTCCGATCTGGTCAGCCGTCAGCGGGCTGCCGTCCTTGCGGGTGAAGAGTGACCCCTCGGGGCCCTGTTTCACCATCATGTCCATATCGCTGTAATAAGCGGTCTCTGTTTCGGTGCGCGTGCCCACCACCAGGAAGGTGGCCGGCGCGTCGGTAGCGTTCTTCAGGTGATGACCGTTGGCCTCGCCTGCAGGGAAAGTGGCGCAATCGCCCGGGTGCAGCTCTGTTTCCCCATGATCATCGATCAGGGTGCAGACCCCGGAGGTGACCATCAGGAATTCGTCCTGCTCCATGTGGTAATGGCGCAAGGACGACAGGCCGCCGGGCGCAAGCTGAACCAGGTTCACGCCGAACTGCGTTAGCCCGCCCGCATCGCCCAGGCGCTGGCTGGAGCGGCCCGCGACCGCCTCTGCCAGCTTGCCAGGATAGGCAGAGCCTGTCCGCCAGGGGATATCGGCGAGGTTCAGCTTGGGCATCAGACGCGCTCGATGATGGTGGCCGCACCCATGCCGGAGGCGATGCAGAGCGTGGCCAGGCCGACTTCCTTGTCGGTGCGCTCCAGCTCGTCCAGCAGTGCGCCGATGATCATCGCGCCGGTGGCACCCAGCGGGTGCCCCATGGCAATGGAGCCGCCGTTGGGGTTCACCAGTGCAGGATCCACGTCAAAGGCCTGCTGGAAGCGCAGCACGACCGAGGCAAAGGCTTCGTTGACCTCAAAAAGATCGATATCGCCAATTGCCATGCCATTGTCGGCCAGGATCTTCTGCGTTGCGGGCACGGGGCCGGTCAGCATGATGGTGGGATCGGTGCCGATCTTGGTGGTCGCCTTGATGCGGGCACGCGGTTTCAACCCGTATTCCTCGCCGAACTCCTTGTTGCCGATCAGGACGGCGGCGGCGCCATCGACGATACCGGAGGAGTTGCCCGCGTGGTGGATGTGGTTGATCCGCTCCAGATGCGGGTACTTCAGCTTGGCCACCCCATCGAAACCGGGCATCTGCTCGCCCATCATCTGGAACGAGGGGTTCAGCGCGCCAAGCGACTGCATGTCGGTCTGCGGGCGCATGTATTCGTCGCGGTCCAGGATGGTCAGCCCGTTCTGATCCTTCACGGTGATCACCGATTTGGAGAACCGGCCCTGGTCCCAGGCTTCCTTGGCGCGGCGCTGGGATTCAACGGCCAGCGCGTCGGCCTGTTCGCGGGTAAAGCCGTATTCGGTGGCGATGATATCGGCCGAGATGCCTTGCGGCACGAAATAGGTCTCCATCGCGACCGAAGGGTCCACGGCGATGGCGGCGCCATCGGAGCCCATGGCCACGCGGCCCATCATTTCAACGCCGCCCGCGATATAGGCCTTGCCTGCGCCACCCTTCACCTGGTTGGCGGCCAGGTTCACGGCCTCCATGCCTGAGGCGCAGAAGCGGTTGATGGCGAGGCCGGGAATGCGTTCATCCAGGTCCGAGGCCAGAACCGCGGTGCGCGCCAGGCAGCCGCCCTGTTCCATCACCTGGGTGACATTGCCCCAGATCACGTCCTCGACGGCGTGGCCTTCAAGGTTGTTGCGCTCTTTCATGGCGTTGAGCGTGACGGCAGAGAGGCGCACCGAGGTCACCTCGTGCAGGGAGCCGTCCTTGCGACCCTTGCCGCGCGGGGTGCGGATCGCGTCATAGATATAAGCTTCGGTCATCTGAGTCTCCTCAAGCTCGGTCCGACGGGTTGCCGGGCATCAGATCATAGGGGTGTTTCCAGCCGGGCGTTTCGCTAAGGCGCGTCAGCCAGGCGTCGATATGGGGCCATTCGGCGCGGTCAAAGCCGAAGGGTTCGGGGTAGTATAGGTAGCCGCAGCAGGAGAGATCCGCATTGGTGATCCCGTCGCCGACGATCCACTCGCGTCCTTCCAGATGGGCGTTCAGCGTCGCATAGGCAGCCTTGAGGCGCCCTTGCATGAAGCCGATCACCTGAGCGGGGCGTTTGTCTTCGGGCAGGAAGTTCATCAGGAAGCGGGTCATGCCCGCCTGGCTCGAGAGTTTGTGGTTGTCCCACAGAACCCAGCGCAGCACCTCGTATTTGTCTTCCGGCGCGCCGCCAAATTTTCCAGATTTATCAGTGATATATTGCTGGATGGCGCCCGATTGCGTCAGGCGCAGGTCGCCGTCTTCCATCACCGGCGCTTCGCCCATCACGTTCATCTCGCGAAATTCCGGGCTACGGTTCACCCCGGCGAAGAAATCGACGTAAACAGGCTCCCACTCAAGGCCCGACAGCTCCAGTGCCAGCGCGGCCTTGTAGGCGTTTCCGCTCTCGCCAAAGCAATGCAGTTTGATGGTCATCTCTCAAATCCTCCCAAGGAATATCGCAGGTCAAAGGCTCCGCGAGATCAGTTCCTTCATGATCTCGTTGGTGCCACCGTAGATCCGCTGCACGCGGGCGTCAGTCCACATTTCCGCGACCGCATATTCCTGCATGAAACCATAGCCGCCGTGCATCTGCACGCATTCGTCCAGCACTTCGCCCTGGGTGTCGGTGGTCCAGTATTTCGCCATCGCGGCCTTTTCGACCGTCAGCTTGCCCTGCAGGTGTTCGACCATGCATTCATCCAGGAAAGCGCGCGCCACCTTGGTCTTGGTCAGGCATTCCACCAGCTTGAAGCGGGTGTTCTGGAACTGGGTCAGCGGGCCGCCAAAGGCTTCGCGTTCCTTGCAATAGGCGATGGTGCGCTCTACCGCGCCTTCCATAGCACCCACGGCGCCGCAGGCGATGATCAGACGTTCTTGCGGCAGCTGCTGCATCATCTGGTAGAAGCCCTTGCCCTCTTCCTGGCCCAGGATGTTTTCCGGCGGGATCTCTACGTTGTCGAAGAACAGTTCCGATGTGTCGGCGGCATGCAGGCCCACCTTTTCCAGGTTGCGCCCGCGCTGGAAGCCCTCGGCGCCATCGGTTTCAAGCGCCACCAGCGACACGCCTTTCGATCCCAGCGACGGGTCGGTCTTCGCAGCCACAAGGATCAGGTTGGCGTGCTGACCATTGGTGATAAAGGTCTTCTGGCCCGACAGGCGGTAGGCATTGCCGTCGCGGATCGCCTTCGTCTTGATCCGCTGCACGTCCGAGCCGGTCGAAGGTTCGGTCATCGCCAGTGCGCCGACCAGTTCGCCGGTGACCATCTTCGGCAACCAGCGCTTTTTCTGCTCTTCGGTGCCATATTCCAGGATGTAATGGCCGACGATGCCGGAATGGATGCCATGACCCCAGCTGGCGAGGTTGGCGCGGCTGCCTTCGATCAGGATCGCGGCCTCATGGCCGAAATCGCCGCCCGCGCCGCCGTATTCCTCGGGGATGGAGGGGCACAGAAGACCCAACTCGCCGGCCTGGTTCCAGGTCTCGCGGTCCATCATCCCCTGTTTGCGCCATTTCTCGTATTTGGGCATCCATTCATTGGTGATGAACTGCGCCGTCATATCGGCCAGCATCTGGTGTTCGTCGGTCATCCAGGCGGAACGGGTTTCTGTGCTCATGTCTCTCCCTTTCGGCACGCGTCGTTGCGGTGTGCCTATCTTTTTCTGTCTTCCAGCGCGCTGTTGAACAGGCGCAGCCGGTGGGTCAGGTTTTCCGTGTCGGTGACGCTGTCGAAATTCTCGAACAGAAAGGACAGCGCCTCTCCCTCGTCCAGGCCCGCCTCGGAGGCAAAGCGTTTCAGCCGACGGTAGCCGTCCTCGGTCATGGCGACCGGAAAGCGGCGGGTCAGGCGGAACCGTTTTGGCATCTTGTGATGCTCCTTTGGGCCGGGTTCAGGGCGGAACGGGGCGCCGCCAAACAGGGCGCCCCGAGGATGGATCAGAAGTTTGCCGCGTCCAGGGCCATCACCGTGTCGGCACCGCTTTCGATGCGCGCCAGATGCAGCTTGGTGGCAGGCAGACGCCGCGCCATGTAGTAGCGGCCGGTGGTCAGCTTTGTCTCATAGAACGCCGCGTCATCGGTGCCCGCATCCAGTGCGGCCTGCGCCGCCTTGCCCATCTCGGCCCACATCAGGCCCAGGCAGACATGGCCGAACATGTGCATGAAGTCATAGGATCCGGCCAGCGCATTGTTGGGGTTCTTCATGCCGTTTTGCATGAAGTACATCCCCGCAGCCTGCAGATCCTTCGAGGCGGCCTTCAGCGGCTCGATAAAGTCCTTGGCGTAAGCCTCGGAAATGCCAGCGTTGTCCTTGCAGAAGTTCTTCACCAGTTCGAAGAAGGCCATGACGTGCTTGCCGCCGTCCTGCGCCAGCTTGCGGCCCACCAGATCCAGCGCCTGAACGCCGTTGGCACCTTCATAGATCTGCGCGATCCGGGCGTCGCGGGTGTACTGGCTCATGCCGTGTTCTTCGATGTAGCCGTGGCCGCCATAGACCTGCTGCGCCTTCACGGTCATGTCGTAGCCTTCATCCGTGAGGAAGCCCTTGATCACCGGGGTCAGCAGCGAGACCAGGCCGTCGGCATCCTTGTCACCGTCGCGATGCGCCTTGTCGATCATGGAGGCGCCCCACAGAAGGAAGGCGCGGCCCCCTTCGACAAAGCTTTTCTGATCCATCAGGCTGCGGCGGATATCGGGGTGCACGATCAGCGGATCGGCGGGGCCATCGGGGTTCTTCACACCGGTGACATCGCGGCCCTGCAGGCGGTCCTTGGCGTATTCCACCGCGTTCTGATAGGCGGCTTCGGCCTGGGCGACACCCTGCATACCGACGCCCAGACGGGCCTCGTTCATCATGGTGAACATGGCGCGCATGCCCTTGTGCTCTGTGCCCAGAAGGTAGCCGGTCGCCTCGTCATAGTTCATCACGCAGGTGGAGTTGCCGTGGATACCCATCTTCTTTTCGATGTTGCCGACGGAGACACCATTGCGCTCACCCAGAGAGCCGTCTTCGTTGACGATGAACTTCGGCACGATGAACAGGCTGACGCCCTTGATGCCTTCGGGGCCGCCGGGGATCTTGGCCAGAACCAGGTGGATGACGTTGTCAGACATGTCGTGATCACCGGCCGAGATGAAGATCTTCTGGCCCGAGACCTTGTAGCTGCCATCCGCCTGCGGTTCCGCCTTGGTGCGCATCAGGCCGAGGTCGGTACCGCAATGGGGCTCGGTCAGGTTCATGGTGCCGGTCCATTCGCAAGACACCATCTTGGGCAGGTAGGTGTCTTTCTGCGCGTCCGTGCCATGGGCCAGGATCGCCGAGGCGGCACCATGGGTCAGACCCTGGTACATCACGAAGGCCTGGTTCGCCGAGGAGAACATCTCGCCCACGGCGGTGCCCATGACGTAGGGCATGTTCTGCCCGCCATATGCTTCGGGCATGTCGAGGCCGGTCCAACCGCCTTCCTTCACCTGTTCAAAGGCTTCCTTGAAACCGGTCGGTGTATAGACGACGCCGTTTTCCAGGCGGCAGCCTTCGGTGTCGCCCACCACGTTCAGCGGGTGCAGCACTTCGGAGCTGATCTTGCCGGCCTCTTCCAGAATGGCGGCGGTAAAGTCGCGCTCCAGCTCATCATAGCCCGGCGTGGTGGCCGCGGAGACGTTCAAGACATCGTGCAGGATGAACTGGGTGTCCTTGGTGGGAGCGTTGTAAACGGGCATCTTTGTCCTCGTCCTGTTTCATTCGTTGTGTGTGCAAGATCCCCCGAAGGGCAGGAGATCCGGGGAAGGGGCCGGGTTATTCGGCGGCCTCCTGTTCGGATTTCATCGAGGCGATGACACTTTCGCCCCATTTCAGCTGGTCTTTCAGATCATCGATCGCTTCATTCAGCTCATCGCGCTGGCGCTCCATGTCGGCAAGCCGGTCGCAGGCGACATCATAGGTGCGCGACAGCTGGGTGAGCTGCTGATCGCCAATGTGGTAGAGATCCAGAAGCTGACGGATTTCCTCAAGGCTGAAGCCAAAGCGCTTGCCGCGCAGGATCAGTTTCAGCCGCGCGCCATCGCGTTTGGTGAACAGGCGTTTCTGGCCGTCGCGGATCGGGAACAGCAGTTCTTTGGCCTCGTAGAACCGCAGGGTGCGCGGAGTCACGTCGTGCTCGTCGCACATCTGGCGGATGGATTTTGTCTCTTCGATCATCGTCTCGGTCATCGTCGTCACTCTTGACTGCTTTCGTGCATCCCAAAGTTGAACAGCTGGTGGGTGTTTTACAACAACTTCTTGACGTTTACGTAAGCTGTACGCTGCGTCACTTGTAGGTCTGACGTAGCGAGAGCCATTTATGACGTGGCGTTCAAGAATGACGCAGCGCAGAAAAAGTGGGGGAAAACGGCCCTTGCAGCCGCGTTTGCGCCGATCCCATCGGGATATGCGGCGAATCCGAACGGGGCGCCAAGGCGCCTGCGGTTTGCACCGCGCGCGACCAGGGGCCACCCTGTGGCGGCGGATCCCTAGTGCAAAAGGTCTGCGATCAATCGATCAGAGAGAGGGTCGTTTTGCGCAGGTCGACCAGTTCACCCATCGCCTCGTCCAGCTGTTCGCGCTGCTTTTGCAACTCGATCATCTGCCGGTCGGCCATCTCCACAAAGGCTTTCATCTGGGCCTGATCGCCCTCGTTTTCATAGATAAGCAGCCATTGGCGGATCTCTTCCAGCTGAAACCCGAACCGCCGTCCTCGCAGGATCAGCTTCATCCGGGCGCGTTCCCGCGCGCCGTAAAACCGCGAACGTCCTTCGCGGTCGGGCTGCAGCAGCTCGATGTATTCGTAGTAGCGCAGAGTGCGCGGCGTCACGTCGAACGCTGCGCACATTTCCTTGAATGACAATCTGGCTTCGGTCATCCACATTCTCCCTTGGGCGCGAACCTATGCAACTGCGGCAAACAGTGCAAGCACCCGGGCGGGCAGAGATTGCAGACGTGACGGCGCCCCGGCTGCGGGGTTGCGCTTTGGCGCGGGCAGGGTCAAGGTTGCAACTAGGAAAGACCAAACAGATCAAAGGGAACGCCCCTATGGCGGACAAGACCATGCTGGCGCGCCAGTTTATCGAAGCGATCCCCCATGCTCGCGAATTGGGTATGGTGCTGACGGAAATCGGCGATGGGATGGCCGAGATCACCATGGCCTATGACGAGAAACTGATCGGGGATCCCGAGACGGGTGTCATTCATGGCGGCGCGGTTTCGGCTGTCATGGATACCTGCTGCGGTGCGGCGGTGATGAGCCATCCGTCGGCGCCGGGGGGGACCGCCACCATCGATCTGCGCATCGATTACATGCGTGCCGCAACGCCGGGGCAGACCATCACCACCCGTGCCACCTGCCACCACATCACCCGCAATGTCGCCTTTGTGCGCGCTGTCGCGATGGATGAAGATAGCGACCGCCCCGTGGCCACCGCCTCGGGCGCCTTTACAGTGGAGAAAGGGTTTTGAAACGATCCCGTCCCGAACCCGTTCAAGTGGTCAAGCAACGCCGGGATGCCGCCCTTGCGGCCCTGGTCGAGTCTGTTCCCTATATCCGCTTCCTGAACATCACCTTCGACCGGCGCGGGGATGAGCTGACCTCGGTGCTGCATTTCGACGACAAGCTGATCGGAAACCCGTTTTTGCCGGCCATTCACGGCGGGGTCACGGCAGCCTTTCTTGAGGTGACCTCGGTGATCACGCTGAACTGGTCGCACCTGTGGCCAAAGATCGAATCCGGGGAACTCGACCCCGAGGATCTGGCGGCCGGGAAAATCCCGCGCCAGCCCAAGACCATCGACTTCACCGTGGATTACCTGCGCTCTGGCCTGCCGCGCGATGCCTATGCGCGCGCAACCGTGAACCGGGCCGGGCGCCGCTATGCCTCGGTGCATGTGGAGGCCTGGCAGGATCACAAGGACCGTCTGTTCGCCCAGGCCACCGGACATTTCCTGATCCCGCAGGACCCGGCGTCCAAGGCCTGATCTGGGGGAGCCCATGAGCGGAGCTGCCGAGGCGCCCATCACCCACGCAAGGGTGCTGAAGATCGCCGTTCCCATCGTGCTGTCCAATGTGACCGTGCCGGTCCTGGGAGCGGTCGATACCGGTGTTGTTGGCCAGATGGGGCAGGCGGCCCCCATCGGCGCTGTCGGCATCGGCGCCGTGATCCTGGCGACGGTCTATTGGATCTTCGGGTTTCTGCGCATGGGAACCACCGGCCTTGCCGCCCAGGCGCGCGGCGCCGGGGATATGGCAGAAACTGGCGCATTGCTGATGCGGGGGCTGATCCTGGCCGGCCTTGCGGGCGCGGTCTTCATCCTGTTTCATTCGGCGCTGTTCTGGGGCGCCTTTGCCCTGGCCCCGGCCAGCGCCGAGGTTGAAACGCTGGCGCGGGACTACCTGACCATCCGGATCTGGGGGGCGCCCGCGACCATTGCGCTTTATGCCATCACCGGCTGGCTGATCGCCATGGAGCGCACCCGGGGTGTGTTCATCCTGCAGATCTGGATGAACGGGCTCAATATCCTGTTGGATCTGTGGTTCGTGCTGGGCCTTGGCTGGGGTGTGGAAGGCGTTGCGGCCGCGACCCTGATCGCCGAATGGAGCGGGCTTGCCCTGGGCCTGTGGCTGTGCCGCGATGCCTTTGGCGGCAATCAATGGCGGGATTGGGCACGGGTGTTCGACCCCGTGCGCCTGCGCCGCATGTTGCAGGTCAATGGCGACATCATGGTGCGTTCCGTCTTGCTGACCGGATCCTTCACCACCTTTCTGTTCATCGGTGCGGACCTTGGCGATGTGCAGCTGGCGGCCAATCAGGTGCTGTTGCAGTTCCTGGAGATCACCGCCTTTGCCCTGGATGGCTTTGCCTTTTCGGCCGAGGCGTTGGTGGGCGGTGCCGTGGGCGCAAAAAGCCGCGCGCATATGCGTCGGGCGGTCTGGATGGCCTCCTCTTGGGCCATCGGTGCCGCCGGTCTTCTGTCGCTGGGGTTCTACATTGGGGGCGGCATGATCATCGATCTGATGACCACCTCGCCCGAGGTGCGCGCGGCGGCGCGACTGTTCCTCATGTGGGCGGCCTTGGCGCCGATCCTGAGCGTCGCCAGCTACATGCTGGACGGGGTCTATATCGGCGCCACCTGGACGCGGGACATGCGGATCGCAATGATTCAGTCGGTGAGCCTTTATGTGATCGCGCTGCTGGCTCTGGTGCCGCTCTTTGGCAATCACGGGCTTTGGGCGGCGCTGATGGTGCTGAATGTGGCGCGCGCGGTGACACTGGCGCGGCGCTATCCCCGCTTGGAAGCGGGAATAGCTGCATAAGCCCCCTTAGAGCAGGGTTTCTATCGCCTCGGTCGGTCGCCCAATCACCGCACGCGTGTCTTTGATGGCGATGGGGCGTTCGATCAGGATCGGGTGCTGAGCCATCGCGGCCAGCAGATCGGCATCAGAGCTGTCCTGGGTCAGGCCCAGCTCCTTGAAGGTTTTTTCCCCGCTGCGCATCATGTCGATCACGGAAACGCCCAGGGCCGCGTGGGCCGCCTTGATCTCTTCCAGAGTGGGAGGCTCTTTCAGGTAGAGGCGGGTCTCAAACTCTGCACCGCGCTCTTCCAATAGGGCCAGGCCCGCGCGGGATTTCGAACAGCGGGGATTGTGCCAATAGGTAATCACAGCCAGTCCTTTCTCTTGCTGCCGACGGCCTGTACGACGGTGTCGAATCCGTCGCGGGCCAGAAGCTGATCCAGCCCATTGGCAATCTCGCAGGCCAGCGACAACCCACCATAGACCATCGCGGTATAGAGCTGCACCGCCGAGGCGCCGGCACAGATCTTGGCATAGGCCTGTTCTGCGGTTGAAATACCGCCAACGCCGATCAGCGGTACCTGGTCCTGCAACAGATCCGAAAGCTGCGCCAGAACGCGGGTGGAGCGTTCAAACAGTGGCGCGCCGGACAGGCCACCTGCCTCCCCCTTGTGGGCACTTTTCAGCCCCTCGCGCGACAGGGTGGTATTGGTGGCGATCACCGCGTCGATCCCGCTTTCCAGGGCGACGGCGGCGATATCCTCGATCCCTTCGCGGTCCAGGTCAGGGGCGATCTTCAGGAAGACGGGCACCCGGCGCTCCAGACCGTCGCGGGTGTCAATCACCCCCGCCAGCAGCGCAGACAGCGCCGCCTTGCCCTGCAGATCCCTCAGTTTCTCGGTATTGGGGGAGGAGACATTGACGGTGGCGAAATCCAGATGCGCGCCGCAATGGGCCAGAACCCGGGCAAAATCGGCGGCGCGGTCGTCGCTGTCCTTGTTGGCGCCTAGGTTCAGCCCAATCACAGCATCGCGCGGACGCTGTGCCAGCCGTGCGCCGATCGCTTCCATGCCTTCATTGTTGAAGCCAAAGCGGTTGATGGCGGCGCGATCCTCAGTCAGGCGGAACAGGCGCGGTTTCGGGTTGCCGGGCTGCGGGCGGGGCGTTGCGGCGCCCACTTCGATAAAGCCAAACCCGGCGCGTGACAGGGGGCGCAGCGCTTCGGCATTCTTGTCGAACCCGGCGGCCAAGCCAACGGGATTGGGAAGAGCGATCCCCGCCAGGGTAGTTTTCAGGCGGGATGAGGTCACCGGGCCGGGCGTCGGCGTCAGACCTGCCTTCAGTGCCTTGATCGACAGCCCATGGGCGACCTCGGGATCGACGCGATGCAGGGCGGCGAGGGCCAGTTTTTCCGTCAGCTTCATCCGAAGGTCGCCCCGCCTTGTGCCGGGCTGGTGCGGATCAGGCGCGAGGTCGCGACCGCGGCCTGCCGGTGCACCACCGCCTTGCGGTAATCGGGATCCGTGACCATTTCCAGAAACGCATGGGCGGTCGGGTAGCGGGCGATGAACATCTCGTCCCAGGTCTCATCCGCGGGGCCGATCAGCGTTGTCTGCCAATTGCCGCGCCAGATGATGCTGGCGCCGAGGCGGGCGATGATCGGTCCGGTTTCGCGGCCATAGTTGGCGTAGGCTTCCGCAGCACTCAGGCCCGCTTCAGCCAAGGCATGATCAGCCGGGTAGGCGGCCTGGTCGCGAAACTTCACCAGGTTCAGCATCTCGATGGGCTGATCGCGATCCAGCGCCTTGAAGGCCTCGAACTGGGCCCGCTCCGGGTCGATATAGTGGCTCATATCATCTCCTGTGGGAAGTGATGCACGCCCTCCACCAGCGGCAGCGGTTTGCTCCAGACGACCTCATCCAGCGTCATTTCACGGTAAAGATGCGGGAACTTTGCGCCGCCGCGGGAGACCTCCCATTTCAGCGCATCGCCCAGGGCATCCGCATCCAGCGCCAGAAGGACGAGCCCCTCGGCCCCGGCGAAATGCTTGGCTGCAGTCTCGGCGGCCTGCTCTGCGGTGGAGAAATGAATATAGCCATCGGTGAGATCGATCGGCGCGCCACGGGTCTTGCCCGCAGCCTGGAATGCGGACCATTCGTCCGCCCGGAAGATTTTGTAGATCAGCATGTCTGTCTGATGCCCCGCGGGCCCGGTGGAATCAAGCCCGGAATATGGGCGCCCCATGCAGAGGCTGCCCTTAGGAAACCCGGTCTGGTTGTTATTCCCCTTTGACTGGCGTGCCATTTGGTCGCACCATTAGCCATACTAATACATCAGGGAGTTCCTTTCATGATTTCACGTTTTCTAGGCAGCATCGCGGTGCTGGGTCTGACTGCGGGCATGGCTGCGGCGGATTACAAGCTGACCATCCTGCACACCAACGACTTTCATTCCCGGTTTGAGCCGATCAGCAAGTATGACAGCGGCTGCCGCGAGGGGGACAATGCAGAGGGCAAGTGCTTTGGCGGTTCTGCCCGTCTGGTGAGCGCGATTGCCGAGGCACGCAGCCGCACCAACAATTCGATCCTGGTGGATGGCGGCGACCAGTTCCAGGGCTCGCTGTTCTATACCTATTACAAGGGCAAGGCCGCGGCCGAGATGATGAACAAGATGGGCTATGACGGCATGACGGTCGGCAACCATGAGTTCGACGATGGCCCCGAGGTCCTGCGCGGTTTCATGGATGCGGTGGGTTTTCCGGTGCTGATGTCCAATGCCGATGTCAGCCAGGAGCCCGCGCTTGCCGATGTTCTGAAGAAATCCACCGTGATCGAACGCGGCGGAGAGAGGATCGGCCTGATCGGCCTCACCCCGGAAGATACCCATGAACTGGCCAGCCCCGGCAAGAACATCACCTTCTCCGATCCGTTTGCCGCCGTGCAGGCCGAGGTGGACCGGCTGACCGCCGAGGGCGTGAACAAGATCATCGTACTGAGCCACTCCGGCTATGGCGTGGATCAGCAGGTCGCCGCCCAGACCAGCGGCGTGGATGTGATCGTCGGCGGCCATACCAACACCTATCTGTCGAATGTATCCGACCGGGCGGCGGGTCCGTACCCGACCATGGTGAATGGCGTCGCCATCGTGCAGGCCTATGCCTATGGCAAGTTCCTGGGCGAGTTGAACGTGACCTTCGATGATGCGGGCAACCTTGTGGAGGCCTCGGGCGAGCCGCTGATCATGGATGGCAATGTGGTCGAGGATGAAGCCACCGTGGCCCGTATCGCCGAACTGGCACAGCCCCTGGACGAGATCCGCAACAAGGTGGTGGCCGAAGCCGCCGCCGCGGTTGAGGGCGACCGCACCATCTGCCGCGTTCAGGAATGCCAGATGGGCAACCTCGTGGCCGATGCGATGCTGGCCCGGGTCAAGGACCAGGGCGTTCAGATCGCCATCGCCAACTCGGGCGGGATTCGTGCCAGCCTTGAGCCGGGCGAGGTCACGATGGGTGAAGTGCTGACGATTCTGCCGTTCCAGAATACCCTTTCAACTTTTGAAATCAGCGGTCAGGATCTGATTGCGGCGCTCGAAAACGGTGTCAGCCAGGTGGAAGAGGTCAAGGGCCGCTTCCCACAGGTGGCCGGTCTGAAGTTCACCTGGGACGCGTCGGTGGCGCCGAACGAAGGCCGGGTCCAGGAGGTTCTGGTTGACATGGGCGACGGGTTCACGCCGGTCGATCCGGCGAAGACCTATCTTGTTGTGACCAACAACTACGTGCGCAATGGCGGCGATGGCTACAAGGTCTTCGCGGGTGATGACAAGAACGCCTATGACTACGGGCCGGACCTTGCGGATGTGCTGGCGGAGTATCTGGCAGCGCAGGGTCCCTACACCCCCTATACCGACGGGCGTATCGCGCAGAAATAAGCGGATCGTTCAAGAACACGCTACGCGCGGCACCCGTGCCGCGCGTTTCTCGTTGCCACCCGCTATCGTGCCGTTGCATCGGAGCGGGGGAATGGGCGCAAGAGAGTAGGGCCAGGGGGCATGAGGCGGTGAATCTGGTAGGCCCGGCAGGATTCGAACCTGCAACCAAAGCGTTATGAGCGAGCAGCTCAATCGCTAATTTGTTGAAGGTAAACGATTTTGGCTCAAGTGGCGCAATGAATATCCAGTATCTGAGCCATTTTAGCTAATCCTCAGGTTCACTGAACCTGCAAGCAAACCGTCAACAAGGTTATATTTTGAAAACAACAGGTTGGTAGAATCTTGCGTCGTGAGAGCCAACACCATCGCGAACCTACCAAGAGCGGCCTCGATTCCTCGGTGCTGCGCGGTCTCAGAACATGAAAGTAGTTCATAAGAATGGTCTCTGCCACTACCTTTCCTGCAAAGAGAAATTAAAAAAGGGGCCTTCGAAATGAAGGCCCCATAGCGGGGGAAGGTGGCTCCCTTTCATGTGGTAGGACGCTATTTCTTTGGCATCCTTTTCCCGGCAGGTTTGGCAAGCGGCTCCCTCTCATCGATGTGGTTTGAAAGATCCACGGCATCCGCCTCTTTTTTCAGGTGCTCGGGGTGAAACTTAGCGTAAATGCGTTCAGTTGTTCTGACGTCAGTGTGCCCGAGATAAGCAGCAATCCTCCGCATTTCGCAACCTGCTTCCGTCATCCTAACTGCCGCAGTATGACGCATTATGTGTGGAGTAACATCCTTGAGCTCGGCGCGCTTTACAGCATCGTTGAACGCAGTTTTGATGGAGTCAATCGGCTTACCGTTCCACTCTACGACATGGCTGCAGCGTGCGAAGCCTTTAGCTTCGAGGAGAATGACCCTCAGCGCTCGGGTCATAGGGACGCATGCGCGTCCCTTCTTTCCCTTATCATTGACAACGATCAGATTCACAGTTCCTCTTTCAAAGTCTACCCGATCCCATTCCAACTCGAGCACTGCGGAAATTCTGCCTGCAGTTGCAAGCATTAAATGGATAGCGATGTAGAGGTGCGGAACATGTTGCGCTGCTTTTAGTAGATTTCCGATCTCTTGATCATTTAGATAACGATCTTTGGGCGCTGGTTTTCCTGGTATCTTGATGAAAGGGAGGTCATCTTTTGATAACCTTTTCTTCTTGACCGCATACCTCAAAGCATCCCTAAGACGCCCAAGTTCCGTCCATAGAGTTCCGTCAGAGATTGCCTTTCCAGATTTTCTGTTAAATCTGGTTTTGATGTATTTATCCACGAGCTCGTCGTTGATGTCCGCTGGATAAAGCTCTCCGAAGAAAGGGAGGATGGCACCAGACTCAGATGCCATTTTCTTTCCTGCGGGCCGACCTTCGACCCGTATTCCCCAAGTAACCCGCTGATTTCGCTGTCCTGAACTCGACATTACCTATATAAATCATGGTGTTGATGG